>PUKM01000164.1 GCA_003552325.1 Natrialbaceae archaeon
AGCTAAACTACCCCACCCTACTTCGCTCACCCACAACGGGGCTTGCTCCTTGAGGGTGGGGCTTTGATGTGGACTCGCAACGATCAACTATCGGCGGTTGGCCGATAGCCGTCGCCGTTCACCGTCCCACCAGTTATACGCACGTCTGCTGGTGCGTCTGCGCCCCCCGAAGTGGGCGAGGAACGCAGGCTGTGGCGTCGCTTCCGCATGTACCGCAACCCGATGTTTTTCGCCGCGTTGTAATCCGACTCCTGGCCGCCGTCGCAATCGCGCAACTCGAGGTGACTCGTCGGCGACGGGAGCCTACTGCGCGTTTTTTCGATCGATTTGGCCGGCGGGTTTCCCCGAACTTCGTGCAAATAAGAAAGTCCCCATTGATCCGCTTGGTCGCGCTGTGGTGTGGATTGTCGTCCGTTGAGGCCATCCATCAGCTTGGTTTCGACGACCATCGAGTCTTCGATGGCACCCGAGTCCGCGGTGCAGGTGACGCATTTCCGGACAATGGCGGTCTAAGCCGTGAAACCATCATGAATTATTATTAATGCCGTTGCGGGACGACACTCGTCGATGTTCGAGATCGACACGGACGCCACCACACCCGAAAACACGGCACGAATATACTTCGACGATCGTCGTTAGGCATTTCGACAAATATATGAATCAACGCCTGTAACGTGTACGTAGCGCCATGTCGGCACCAACCGTGGTGGTCGGGACGATCGGATCGGACGCACACGTTATCGGCGTCACACTGCTCAAGCATGCGCTTGAGGAGGCCGGCTTCGAGGTGCGGAATCTCGGGGCCCAGACGTCCCCTGAATCGTTCGTGGCGGAAGCCGACGAGACGGATGCAGACGCCATCCTCGTCTCCTCGCTGTACGGCCATGCGGAACAGGACTGCGAGGGACTCCACGAGAGGCTGGCCGACGCCGGCGTCGATCCGGTCACCTACATCGGGGGAAACCTCGCGGTCGGCCAGACGGAGTTCGAAGTGGTCCGCCAGCGGTTCCGTGAAATGGGCTTCGACCGCGTGTTCGAGACTGAAGCGGACCTCGACGCCGTCGTCGACGTGCTCCAGTCGGAACTCAGGGTCGACGAGCAGGTCAGCCGATCCGTCCGAGCTTCGTTGTAAATGGTCAGAGATGTCCTTCTCACCGAAGCCGAGCTGGACCGGATACACCGGGGGGTGTGGGATCGGTACCCCGGCAATGACCGTCCGGGGTTCCAGGAAACGGTTGAGTTCCACGAGTCGTTGCCTCCCGAAAAGCGGTTCGCAGAGGTTCTTGAAGGGGCAGACCGCGTGTTGACACAGCCACGAGCAGGTGTCCCGTGCCTTGACGACCAGATCGAGCTCCTCAACACGCTCGTCCGGGAAGGACACGCGGATCTGCTCCCGACGACGATCGACTCGTACACCCGTGACAACGCATACGGAGAGGCATGCAAAGGGTTGCGTCGATCGCGGGAGAGCGGGACGGACGAGCTCAACGGCTTTCCCGCGGTGAACCACGGTGTGGATGGATGTCGACGGCTCATTGAGGCCACCGACGCCCCTGTGCAGGTCCGCCACGGAACGCCGGACGCCAGGCTGTTGGCCGCAGTGACGCTCGCCGGCGGATTCCAAAGCTTCGAAGGCGGACCGATCACGTACAACCTCCCGTATACCAGCAAGTACGACCTCGCCGAGACGATCGAGTACTGGCAGTACGTTGACCGGCTCGCTGGCGCGTACACGGACCACGGGGTACGGATCAACCGGGAGCCGTTCGGCCCGCTCACCGGGACGCTTGTTCCGCCCTCACTCTCGATCGCTGTCTGTCTCATCGAGGGACTGCTCGCGGCGACACAGGGTGTGCGTAGCATCACCCTCGGATACGGCCAAGTCGGAAACCTCGTCCAAGACGTGGCGGCGATCCGGGCAATGAAGCGGCTCGGCAAGGAGTACCTGCCGCCGGACGTGACCGTGACGACTGTCCTTCACCAGTGGATGGGTGGGTTCCCTCCCGACGAGGCGCGTGCACAGGGCGTGATCTGTCTCGGAGGCGTCACCGCGGCCATCGCCGAACCGGACAAGGTTATCACCAAGTCCCCACAGGAGGCCCGCGGTGTGCCGACGGCGGCAGCGAACGTGGCTGGACTCCAGGCGACCGATCAGGTCCTCGAGATGCTCATCGAGCAGTCGGTGTCGCTCGACGGCGTCGACCGCGAACGAGAGCTCATCGAGCGATCAGTTCGGTCGCTCATGGATGCGGTCATAGATGCTGGCGACGGTGACTTGGCCACGGGTACGGTCCGGGCGTTCGAGCGTGGCCTGCTAGACGTACCGTTCCCGCCGAGCAAGGCGGCGGCCGGCGACGTTCTCCCAGCACGCGATGACGACGGGCGCGTCCGGCTGTTGAAGATCGGGGACCTGGCGCTCCCGGATGACATCGTGGAGATCCACCAGGCGAGACTGCAGGACCGGGCGGCCACGGAGGGGCGTGACCTGTCCTTCCGGATGGTTGCCGACGATGTCTCAGCGTTGACATCCTCCCCGCGCTGAAGCGCGAGGATTCCCGAGCGTTGGGATATTAAGATTTGCAACCCGCCTGTTCGTTCGGTGTGAAACGCCCCGAGGTTTGGTTGAACAGGTAGGCTACTGGCCGTGCCAAACGACCGTTACTCATATCCCCCGTTGGGGGATTCTGAGTTATCTTTCTCCGAATGTTCACTGCACCGTTCACGTCTGCGTTCATCGTCGCACCACACGATTCGCAGACGTACAATCCACGCTCCACGCGATTCGCATCACGCTTCCGCCCACAGCACGAACACGTCTTACTCGTGTCCCGCTCGCTTGTTCGATCAACGAGGATGCCGTGTTCTTCGGCCTTATATTCGAGCAAACGGGTGAAGCGGTCAACCTCCCAGCCGTGGAGTTTCTTGTTCCCACGCTTACCCCAGTTTCGAGCCTCGCCGTTCTCGTCCTCTCGAATCCTACTCAAGTCACCGATGGCGATACGACCAACCTCGTGGTCGATACACTTCTCAACTACGTGTTTGGCGAGAGCGTGCAAGAAGTGGTTTTTCCGCCGAGACAACTTCTGGCGAGCGCGAAGCGCACGACGCGACGGACCGTTCTCGCCCTCCGTGTCGTACTCGTCTCGGGTGAAGTAGTGTTTATTCTGTTTCAGCACGTTCCCCGGATACAACTCAGCGTCACCATCGTCGTAGGCGATGGCGAGGTAGTTCTTGATGCCGAGGTCGATTCCAGCGGTGTTGTCACCGGGTGCGTCCTTGACGGGAATTTCGACTTTGCAGACGAGATGAAGTTCCCAACGGTCGCCGTTCCAGACGGTTCGCACTTGCTGGATGTTCTCCACGGTCGCGTCCGGTCGCGTCTCGTACTCACAGAGGATGAAGTCCGAGCGGTGCTGTTTGAGATTGAAGCCCTTGCTCAGACGGAGTTGGTTGTGTTTGGAATCGTGCTTGATACCCATTTGCTTCCATGTCACGGTGGAGCGTGGGTGGTTGTCACCTCGCTTTCTGTAGCCGGGGGGATTCGCGTCTGTGTCGCCGTTTTTGCGCTTTTTGAACCACCCGTTGAACGCCTCAGCAAGCTCTTCGAGAACTCGCTGACTTGACTGAGAATGGAGGTCACTGTAGCGTTCGTGGTCTTTTAATTCGCGCTTGAGGTCGGCTTCGGACGGAATTTCCCCGGTTTCATCCCACTCTTGTTGGGTGTGATAGCGGGCGACGTTCCACAGTTTTGATGCTGAGTGTCCGCAGTCATCGAGGTCGTCACTCACTTGGGTGTGGTTGACGATTTTCGCTCGATAGGTGCGGGTTGTCTCCAGCATCGTACTGTGTTCATAAGCACTTATCGAGCGCTCTATATTAAAGATAGTGACTGAGCGTGGAATATCCCGCCGTGCAGTCATCGGTGGTTTGCGTCATTTAGTGACGGCGCGTATCCCCGCCGTAAACGGCGAGGTTTTGCGCCTGCTCATCCGAAAATAAGCGGTGGGCGGTTGGTTGGCCGCCCGGGGGACGACTGATGGAAATCGTCGATCTCACCGCGACGATCGGGGTCTCCGCGTTTTTTGCCGATGACCAAGCCGCGATCACTGCAGGGGCGGAGCCCGACGGGTTCACATACGATGGGGAGCCACGCACCCCCGGATTCGACCGGATCCGCGAGCCGGGGGAGGCACTGATCGTCGAACTCGGGATGAGCGACGGTCGCTTCGCTCGCGGGGACTGTGTAGGCGTCCAATACGCCGCTGCAGGGGACCGCGACCCGGTGTTTCGTGCGGCCGACCATGCCGGAATCGTCGAGGGGCGGGTTGCCGACGCGCTCATCGGGCGTGACCCGGCCGCGTTCGTCGAGAACATTGCCGTCCTTGAGGAGATGGAGGGCGTCCATTCAGCCGTCGAGTACGGCGTCTCCGGCGCGCTGCTCGCCGCGGCTGCGACGGCCCGTTGTGAAACGCGGACCCGCGTCCTCGCCGACGCTTTGGACACGGAGCCGGCGACGGAGCCAGTCCCGGTGTTCGGACAGTCCGGAGATGACCGCCGGTGCGGGGCCGAAAAGATGCTCTTGAAACGCGTCGACGTGCTTCCACACGGGCTGTTTAACAGCCTGAAAAAGGTCGGACCCGAGGGCAAGCGGCTCGTCGAATACCTCGCATGGCTCTCCAAGCGAACGGACGAACTCGGTCCGGCCGAATACAACCCCCGGTTCCACATCGACGTGTACGGGATGCTCGCTGACGTGTTCGGCCCGCCATATGATCGCGATGCGGTCGTTGAGTACGTCGACGAGCTGCGGCGTGCGGCGGCGCCATACCCATTACAAATCGAAGAGCCGATGATCGCCGCCAACCGTGCCGACCAGATCGCGGCGATGGGGTCGCTCAACGATGGACTCGCCGATGCGGACGTGGCTGTCGACCTTGTCGCTGACGAGTGGTGTGAAGACCGCGAGGACGTGATGGCGTTCGTTGACGCCGATGCTGCCGACATGGTCCAAATAAAAACACCGGACGTGGGAAGCCTCTTGGAGAGCGGGCGTGCGATTCGCTATTCTGAGGGGACATCGACTCGGGCGTATCTCGGTGGGACTTGCAACGAAACGGTGACATCCGCGCGGGCGAGCGCGCACCTGGCGCTAGCCACCGACGCAGCGCAGGTGCTTGCGAAGCCGGGTATGGGGTTCGATGAGGGGTACTCGGTCGTCGCGAACGAAATGTACCGAACACTCGCGCGCCACCGACGATCGGACCGATGAGTGACCGATTTGAGGCGGGAGAAAAGAACAGTCTGTACCCCACCAGAGACACAACTACGCGAGTCAACTGCCTCGGGATCAAGCACCGAGGTATCCGTCTTGCTTCTTGTTGTTCGAGGTGCTCGCCATTTGTATTCGGATGTCACAGGAATGCAAGGAGGAAGCTCATGGCTTCAGGGATGGGAGGAATCCGACTGTGCCGATCGGATCACACTCGTAAGGGTGTCGGTGGCGATTGACAAACAGTCTTCATCAATATCGAACTCGGCCGTGTGGTGGCCGGCGACGTTGCTCGCGCCGACGCCCACGTACGTCGCTGAACCCCCAGCCTCCTGCACCCGCCGAATAAGATAGGAGGCGTCCTCGCTCCCGCCAAACGATTTTCGAGGCCGAACGTCAGTCACCCCGTCGACGGCTGCAGCGACGTCCGCGACCGCCGCTGCCGCGTCATCGTCCGCCTCGAACGTGCTCGTCTTCCCGTACAATGCTGTCTCGACATCGACGTCGTGCATGATCGCGGCCCCCTTCACGACTTGCCGGGCCCTTTCGAGCATGTACTCGTTCAACTCGGTTGATTCACCACGCACCTCGACGCGCATCGTCGCCTCCTCGCTGATCACGTTCTGGGCGTTTGCCGACTCGACCATGCCCACGTTAATTCGGGTGGTCCCTTCGGCATGACGAGGGATCGCATACAGGTTCGTGGTCGCCACCGCGAGGGCCTGCAGCGCATTCAACCCCTCATTTGGTGCGCCACCTGCGTGTGCTGGTGCCCCGCGGAACGTCACGTCGAGTTTCGCATTCGTTAGTGGGTTCTCATACCCGGCGATGACCGTTCCTGTATCCTCGTCGAGCCCGACGTGCACCGCGAACAGCTGATCGACGTCCGCGAGGTGGTCCGTCCGACTCATGGGAAATCCACCGCGGCCACCTTCCTCCGCCGGCTGGAAGAACAGTTTCAACGTCCCGTCGAAGCCGTCGGGACGCTCACCGTTGTCGCTAAATGCGCGGGCGACCCCCACGCCGATCGCGGTGTGAGCGTCGTGACCACACGCGTGCATCTCGCCCGGATGGATGCTGGCGAATCCCTCGGCAGCTGGCCGATGATCCTCAGCACGCGACTCATGGCGCGCCAGCGCGTCCATGTCAACGCGAAGCCCGACCACCGGCCCGTCACCGAACGTCCGGGTAGCGACGACTCCCGTGACACCATCCATTCGGTCGAGATACTCCTCCGGTGCACCGGCTTCGCGAGCCCGCTCTTCGGCGGCCATGAGGGTGTCCGCGGACGGCACACCGAGTCGCTCGTCGGCATCGAGTGCATCCGACCCCAACGCAAGGTCGTATCCGAGGCGGTCGAGTTCCGCTGCGACGAGCGCTGTCGTTCGGAACTCCTTCCAGCCCGCCTCTGGATGTCGGTGTAGGTCACGGCGGATCTCAACGAGGTCTGCGTTTGCGTACTCGCTCATGGCTATGTGGTCGATGGCAGGCGTATAGCTGTTCGCCCGTCGGCGAACGCTTCCAGTATCTCCACTAGTCGATCTGCAACGGAAAAGCTGACAACTGGCGGCAGTCAGCCACCCACGACTGAAGGCGTGGGCTTCCTCCTTGTGTCTGTGTGACTCTTCCAATGCCGATACGTCTTTATCGATTTATAGATGATCAACCCTTAGGAATAGATTTATTACTACATGCTCTTTTTGCTGTATCATGGTTGGTAGCAAAAGCCACACTAACCGTCGATCATTCCTGCGCCGAGCCGGCATCCTCGGGGCAGCGGGTGTGACCACGGCACTTGCAGGATGTACCGATGATGAAACCGATGACGTTGACGTGGCAGACGAGGACGAACTCGGCGAAGAGATTCCGGCTATCCGGTATTTCAATAACCCGGAAAACTACAATCCTGCTCGCCATGACGCGATCAACCTGATCGCGGATCAGTTGGAGGAGACAGGCTTGGAGATAGATGTCGAAGTCCTTGAGTGGGGAACGTTGTTCGGGCAGGTTTCCAACGATTACGACTACGACATCGCCACGTGGTCACGAGGACTCGGCCTTGACCCGGCGACTCGGGTATCGGAGATGTTCCACTCCGACAATACGGACCCCGGAGAGGGGAACTTCTATGGCTACGAAGATGGCGAGATGGACGAACTGCTGGAATCACAACAACAAGAGACTGACGTGGATGCTCGTCAGGAGCAGTGGGCCGACATCCAACAGAAAGTATCCGAGGACGTCCCGATGGTGCCGATCATCGAAGTCGCCGAGTTGATGGCCTACAACAACGAAAACTGGGAGAACTTCCAAGGCCACATTCGGGGATTCAACTATCTCTGGACGATGATGCACATCGAGCAGGTCGGTGGTGATGACGAGCTGTGGGGAACGTGGGCGGAGGTGCTCGAAAACCTGAGTCCCGTCGGGCCGATCAGGACGCAAACGAAGGTCGCCGTCCAGAACCGGATCATGTACGATTACCTCGTCCGGTTTGACGATGAGGTAACACCGGATCCCGACATCAGTCTGGCGCAAAGCTGGGATCTGGAGGACGACACGACGGTCGTGTACGAACTTCGAGATCATCAGTTCCACGACGGCGAGTCACTGACCGCAGACGACGTTGCGTTTACGTATAATTACATTCAGGAGTTCGAACTTCCCTCCTATTCCGTTCAGCGTGGATTGTACGAGGACGCGGAGGTTATCGACGACCAAACCGTCCAACTCAACCTCTCACAGCCGGTCGGACCACTCCATCAGCTTCTTTCCGCCGAGATCCCGATCCTGCCGGAGCACATCTGGAGCGACATCGATGACCCCAACGAGTACGTCGTTGAAGAGCCGGTCGCCTCCGGCCCGCTTGCGTTCGATTACTGGGACCGAGGTGAAGAGCTCTCGCTCGTCAGAAACGACGACCACTGGATCGAGCTGCCGTTTAGTCGGCGTCTCTGGCAGATCATTCCCGAGGAATCGACGAACTGGCAGCTACTCATCAACGGTGAGGTCGACTACCTCCCCTTCTCGCGGGTCGGTCGTGAACTCAATGAAAACCAGGAGGAAGACCAGATCAGCATCGCGGAAACGCCGAGCGACTCGTGGTGGCACTTCAGTATGAACGTCCGAAACGAACCGCTCGACGACCTCGCGGTTCGCCAGGCACTTGCACACGCGATCCCGAAGACGGCGGTCAGGGATCAACTCCAGTTCGGCTTCGGTGAGATCGGCACGTCGGTCGTTACCAGTGCCTTCGAGGAGCTGTACACCGACGATATTACCATGTATGAAGAAGGCGCACAGCTCGGGCGTGAACGGCTTGAAGAGGAGGGCATTGTCTTCGACGCGGATGGACGTGCACACTACCCGAACTAAGCTGTGAACACATCATCGTTGCGGACAACCAACCAGTAATATGGGAAAAACCGAATTTGCCATTCGACGAACGTTTCAGTTAGTCCTAACGCTTTGGGCGGTCGGTACCCTGCTTTTCGTGATCTTCCGGCTGATGCCGGGTGACCCGACCTCGTATATCCTCTCACCGGGTATGGATGCGGAGGCACGGCAGGCGATAGTTGAAGATTTCGGGCTTAATGCGCCGGTACACGAGCAGTACATCTCGTTCCTCACGAACGCGGTTGTGCTGGATTTCGGCCGGTCATTCCATACGAGTGAGCCGGTTCAGGATGTGCTCTTTCGGCTCATTCCGAACACGCTCGTGCTGATGCTTGCCGCATTCGTTATGGCCTATGGTATCGGAATCGTGCTTGGCGTGTTCGTCGGTGCGAACCGGGGGACTCGGTTCGAGAAGGGCGGGATCGTGCTCGCGCTCGTGCAGCGCAGCATGCCGACCTTCTGGGTCGGAATCCTCGTGCTGTGGATCTTCGGTGCCTGGCTGGGAGTCATCCCGATGTCGGGGATGCGCTCGGCCGGAGAGAGCCCAGAGAGCTTCCTCCACATGGTCGCCTCGCTGGACTTCTTCTGGCATCTGATAGCCCCAGCGGCGTGTCTGGCGTTTTATTCGATGGGATACCCACTGTTGTTGATGCGCAACAGCATGCTAGAGATCCTCGGCGAGGAGTTCATCGATGTCTGTGAGGCGAAGGGGCTGAAGCGTCGAACAGTGCTGTTCAAACACGCCGCACGTAACGCGTTCTTGCCGATCGTTACCGCCGCCGCGGTGTCGCTCGGGTTCGCGGTCGGCGGAAGCGTTCTCATCGAGACGGTGTTCGGCTGGCCGGGACTCGGCAGGGAAATGGTGAGAGCGGTCATTCGCCGGGACTTCCCCGTAGCACAGGGCGCGTTCGTGATGCTCGCCGGACTGGTGATCACGATGAATTTCGTGGCCGATCTGGCGTACGGCTACCTCGATCCGCGGGTGACGTATGATTAAACCGGAGGGATACTGATGGGAATACAAGACGAAACGGCTGATTCGATCTACACCGACCTCGATGAATACGCCGGTGTTGATGATGATCGGTCCGAGTGGTCACGGTTCATCGCGCGCTGGCGTGAAACATTTGCGAGCCAGTGGCGGCTCCTCAAACAGGACACGCTCGTCGTGTTCGGTATCGTTACGATCGCGTTCTTCGCGTTGGTGGCTGTTCTCGCGCCGTATATCGCACCGCATTCACCGTTGGAGCGCCAGTACGGTGACGACGGCGTACTGATCTCACAGTGGCATGAGCCGTTCTGGCTCGGCGGTGAGGGTGGACACATTCTAGGAACTACAGCGGAGGGATACGACATCTTCAGTCAGTTGGTCTTCGGCACGCGTCCCGCACTCATCGTCGGATTCGCAGCCGCGGTGATCACGGCCACGTTCGGTACGATGGTCGCACTCGTCGCCGGCTACTACGGCGGGCGTGTCGATGACGTGCTGATGCGGCTGGTCGACATCGCCTACGGACTTCCGCTCCTGCCGACCGTGATCTTAATGGTCGCGTATCTGGGGCCGAGTTTCTTCAATGTCATCATCGCGGTCTGTCTCCTCCAGTGGCGCTCGTCGGCACGTGTGATTCGCTCACAGGTGTTGTCACTCCGGGAACGCCCGTTCGTCCAATCGGCCCGTGTTGCAGGCGCGAGTGATTGGCGGATCATCTCCAGACATATCGCACCGAACGTCCTTCCGCTCACGTTCCTCTACGCCGCGTTCGCGATCGGGTGGGGAATCCTCACCGAGGCCGGGGTCTCTTTCCTCGGACTCGGTGATCCGAGTCAAGTGTCGTGGGGGACCATGCTTCAGAGCTCACACACCTACAATGCGATGTCGCATGGCGTTTGGTGGTGGTTCGTGCCCCCAGGCATCTGTATCGCGCTCGTCGTCATCAGCGGCTTCCTTATCGGTCGCGGATACGAGGAAATAACCAATCCGAAACTACGGAGGCGAAATTAAATGTCACTACTGGAAGTCGACGATCTGCGGGTGCACTATGAGACGGGCGAGGGGCCGGTCAAAGCAGTTGACGGTGTGAGCTTCTCCATCGACCCGGGAGAGAACGTCGGTATCGTTGGCGAGTCAGGCTGTGGTAAGACGACGCTCGCAGACGCGATCTTAGGAATACTGGAGGAAAATGGGTCCGTCGCCGGCGGCGAGATCAGGTTCGATGGACAGGACATCACCGATATGTCCGCGTCCGAACGCCGCCGCCTCATGTGGAACGAGATCTCGATGATTCCGCAGTCGGCAATGAACGCGTTGGACCCGGTGTATACCGTCCGAGATCAGATCGTTGAGGCGATATTCGCTCACGAAACGATGTCGAACAACGAAGCCGATGAGCGTGTCCGTGATCTGTTCGAGCTTGTGGGCCTCGATCCGGAGCGAGCTGACGATTACCCGCATCAGTTCTCCGGCGGGATGCGGCAGCGAGCGATGATCGCAATGGCGCTCGCACTGGAGCCGAGCCTCATCCTCGCGGACGAGCCCACGACGGCGCTTGATGTGATCATGCAGGACCAGATCCTCAAGCGTATTTCGGCGCTCCAAGACGAGATCAACTCCTCGATGATGATCATTACCCACGACGTGAGCGTCGTCGCGGAGACGTGTGATCGGGTCGTCGTAATGTATGCGGGCAAGGTCGCTGAAGAGGGGCCTGCTGACACGATATTCGACAGGCCGTATCATCCATACACGTTGGGGCTGCAGGGTGCGTTCCCAAATATCCGTAAACCGGACCAGGACCTCGTGAGTATTCCCGGTCATCCACCGGAACTCATCGAGCCACCCACCGGCTGTCGGTTTGTCGACCGGTGTCCCCTCGCGACGGAGGATTGTCGGACGAGCGAGCCGCCCGAGGTTCGGACCGACGACCTCCGCACATTCTGCCATCACACAGATAAAATCGATGGCGGATTTCGGAGTCGGGCCGGAGATCGTGACGCGTGGAAAGAGACGGTTGCAGCTATGGAGATTCAACGATGAGCGAGCAAATCGAAGACGGAGAGCCGATGTTACGTGTCGAGAACCTCCAGAAACGATTTCGGGTCGACGACGGAATCGTCAACGCGATCACGAACCGCCTCCGTGGTGACGATCCGAGTTACGTTCATGCGGTCGACGGCGTCAGTTTCGATCTCCAGAAAGGTGAGACACTGGGGCTTGCCGGCGAGTCCGGTTGTGGAAAGACCACCACCGGAATGACCCTTACAAAACTGTACGAACCCAGCGGTGGGTCCATTCGATATGAGGGTCGTGATATTACCGACCTCGAAGGTGAGGATCTGCAGGCGTTTCGACGGAACGTGCAGATGATCTTTCAGGACCCCTTCGAGTCGCTCAATCCGAAACGGACGATCTTCGATACGCTCGTTGAACCGCTAAAGATCCACGACATCGGGAATCAGCAGAAACGGGTCGCTCGGGCGCTGGAGTTCGCCGGATTGACTCCACCAGAACAGTTCTTCGACCAGTTCCCACACGAACTGTCGGGAGGACAACGCCAACGAGTCGCGATCGCACGGGCGCTCGTTCTCGACCCAGATTTCATCGTCGCTGACGAGCCGGTTTCAATGCTCGATGTGAGCCTCCGCGCCGGTGTTCTCCAGCTCCTTGAGCGGATGAACAAAGAATACAATCTCTCTGTCGTGTACATCAGCCACGATCTCTCGCTGCTCCGACACATGTGTGACAAACTCGCGATCATGTATCTAGGGCGCATCGTCGAGTACGGTCGGACGGAGGAGATAATCGAGAGCCCAAAACATCCGTACACGAAGGCGCTCGTCAACGCGGTTCCCGTCCCGGATCCGACGATCAAACGAACCCGCGTTGAACTTGCAGGTGAGGTCGGTGATGCGATCGAGGTGCCAACTGGGTGTCGATTCAAAGACCGCTGTGACGAGCATCTTGGGGACGTGTGTGACCAAGTCTCACCGCCTCTCGAACGCAAAGCCGATATCACCGGCGACCGCCTTGTTGGCTGTCATCTCTTCGAGAGCGCAGAGGGGTTCGACCCGGAAGCGGAACTCGTCAAATCCCGATCTGGGGATGGGTCGCCTGTCGCGGCGGAGTCGGACGACTGAGCGGACGACTACGTTTTCGTGATCCGGACGCCATCGAGTCCCGCGCTTGGAGCCGTCGACACGAGCGGGAGCACCGAACCATGCTTGTGGGTCGTTCCGCTAAGGGTGGCCGTTCGTGACCCTAACGACATGTTCCGAAGGGCGCTTTGAGGGTCAATTATCAGCACCGTATCGTCGAGACGACGCTGTCGGGTCCCGGATTCGAGAACGTAGCCGTCAGTCACGGGGAACTGCAACGTCTGCTGATCCGGTTCGTCCGCGAACGTCGACGGTGTCTGCTCGGACGCTCGTGTGGCGTAGGCACCGAATGGCGGCCGGGCGCTCTCACGTTTTGTCCGGGTCGCCTCGTTCTCAAACATCGGCTCACCCAGCCGGCGACACTCAACCGTGCTCTCATCTCGGAGCCGGCGCTCCGGTACCTCGCCGCCTTCGACGACGAGGTGACGAGATGCGATCCGCGGTGGGTCGTCAGGGGACGTGGCGAACAGCAGGTTGCCCCGTGGAGTCGTATCGAAATGGGCTGCCGTCGTCGTATCATGGAGCAGTCCACACACTCTCCCCTCGGAGACAAGTCTTGTCGTCGTTGTCGGACGTCCCGCGGCGTCGTAGGCGAGCGAACCCCAAGACCCAACGCCGGTCATATCCGATATCTTCAGGCTCGACGGGCCAATCACATCACCGCGTTTGAAGGGTGCGGATCCCGAAAGGACGGTGTCAGCCTCCAGATACCGACAGAGCCCGTGAACCAACCTCGCCGTTGCGTACGGTGAGAGTACAACATCAACCCGCTCGTCGGCCACTTCAGCGGGTCGTAAGTTCCATGCGGCACTCGCTCGGGCATTCACTGCCGGAAGTCTTCGCCGAAGATCTCGGAACACTTTTTTTCCGGTCGTCCCGGAAACGTGCTCCCGGACCGAGGTGTCGCCGACAACTGTACAATCAATACGGGCCCGGTCCTGTGTGGTTCGAACTGCCGTGCCCGTCGTGGTGGTTGTAAGCCGAACCGTGCGACCGCCGTCAAAAACGAACCGTGTTCGGTCGACTCCGTCGGGCGCGCCCACGTCAGCGACGATCCCCGCAAGTTTGGAGGCGATGGCATCACTATTGTCGAAGCTCTCGCCCGCTACAGTCCAGCCATCGTGGACGTCTCTGTGCAGACTCGAGTGGTCGACACCCACGTGATCAACGGTCGCCGTGTGTTTGCATGCCCGCAAGGCGCGATCAATGACGTCTTCCATCGCGTCTTCCGACAGTTTGGGGACTGTTCGGTAGTCAGCGTGGCCGTGAGCAAAAATGCGACATGAGAGCCTCATATCGTTGATGTCGGTCGCCGACCGAATCTCGCCGCCGGTGGTCACGACCACCCGTGCTCCATCATAGTGATGTCCCGTGACTTCGGCGTGGACGACAGCCTCCCGGTCGTTGAGCCGCTCGGTGAACTGATCGACGGCGTCTACGAGTCGGGTAAAATCCGAACGCATACACGCCACTCTTTCGCTAGCCCAATATCGCTGTCGCTCAGGACGGATGACCGCCCACCCTGAATACTAACGCTCGCGAATCTTTTCGCTGAACTGTTGCACTATAGCTGCATCCTGCTGGCGGCGGCGGTATTCCCACACACCACCGCCCACAAAGAGGATGCCCGCACCGATCGCGGTGATAAGGTCGCCCTGAAGCCAAAAATAACCCATCGCCCCGGCACCGACAAGGATGGATACTCCAAGAGCGATATGCGCCAGTCCGACAGCACGGGATTCCTGGTGGGGAGCTCGACGATCGCCATCGTCGCGGCCGGCACCAGGTGGCGGCGGCATTTTCTCTTCGTTCATATATTGATCTTGGGTAGCTAGGAGAAATTTGTTTCCACCAAATATATATGATCCCGTGCGTCGCGTTAACTATGCTAGAAGGTACCAACTGGATCGGCCAGACGTACACCTCGGATCTGGGACGGGACGTCCTCTATGATCTTGCAGAAATCGGTCCCCGACTCGCCGCGAGCGAGGGAGAGCGTGCGGGTCACGACCGGGTCCTTGAGGCGTTTGAGACCATCGGCCTCCGGAACGTCACGCGTGAACCATTTGCGGTCACGAAGTGGGAGCGTGACTCTGCCGGCATAGACACGACAACACCGACGGACAGCGCGTTCGAAGCGATCGCCTTACCCGGGTCACCCGGAGACGTGATCACGGGGGAGATCGTCCACTTAGGCTACGGACTGCCGGAGGATTTCGACTCCGAGGACTTGGCAGGGAAGATCGTCGTCGCTCGGTCAGACGTTCCCAAATACTATGACCGGTGGATGCACCGCCGAGAAAAGTACTTTCTTGCACACGACGCCGGTGCAGCAGCCTTCGTCTATCACAACCACGTTCCGGGATGTCTTCCACCGACAGGATCGCTTGGCGGGGCAAAAGACGTCATGGGGCCGCTGCCCGCCATTGGGGTAAGTAAAGAAGTCGGCGATCGGCTCGCACTATACTGTAAGGAAACCGAGGGCACTGTCGAGGGAACAGTGACCGTTGATGTCTCCGTGAGCGAGGGCGAGTCACGTAACGTCGTCGGCGAGGTCGGCCCGGATACTGACGAACGGGTGATCGTCGGTGCGCATGTCGACGGCCACGATATCTCCGAGGGTGCACTTGATAACGCCTCAGGAGTCGCTGTGCTCTGTGAAGTTGCTCGGGCCCTCTCAGAACACGAATCCGAACTTCAACGGCGTGTACAGTTCGTCGGCTTTGGAGCTGAAGAGATGGGTCTCGTCGGCTCACAGGAGTTCGTTACTGCGCACGATCTCGACACTATCACAGCGGTCGTCAATTGTGACGGTGCCGGTCGCGCTCGCGACCTCGTCGCAAAGACGTGTGGGTTCGAAGGAATGGCGGATGCGGTTGAACATGTGGCGGGTTCGCTGCGGCATCCATACAGACACGTGCCGGGCGTCAACACCCATAGCGACCACTGGCCGTTCGTTAGTCACGGAGTCCCGGGGGTCCAGCTTCAGTCCGACACCGGCGACGGACGTGGCTTCGGACACACGTATGCCGACACATTCGACAAAACCGATGTCCGAGCAATTCGTGACCACGCGATCCTCGCTACGCTACTCACTAGCCAACTAGCAAACACTGACCGGTTGGCCCGGCGGACGCCAGAAAGTATCGCAGCAGAACTGCGTGAGAAAGGGCTTCAAGAGCCAATGGAGATCGCTGGCGACTGGCCCTTCTGAGAGAGAAAGCCGGCAGTTGATATTCTCCCACGAGTTCAGTTGTGGACTTCTGACTCGCCGATCCACCGGTACTCCTGCGACTCGGACCAGTACTCGACACGGCCAACTTCGACAAATAAATGAAGCCCAGGATGAACGGCCCCACCCCACCACAGGCCGTTTTCGAGTGGGGACTCATCCGCGAGTGCGGCAATGAACTCAGCCCGAACCCGTCGCCGCCCATCCTGTCGGAGCCACTCGACAGCACGTTTCGCTTGCTCGCGTGCTGTGTGCACGTTCACGCTAGTCTGTGGGTCCCACTCCGCAAGGATCACATCGTCAGTCACACTGGGATCGGTACCGGGGCAACCCTCACCACGACGACCGATGTCTTCAGTCATCGCTCAACGTCACCATCATCGGCGAGCATCACGCCGGAAGCGCTGCGGAACTCGTCGCATGGAGACTCCTCACCGGTTTCTTCATCGGCTGTGTCCGGCTTTTTGTCCGAGTTGTGTCGTGACGCGTTCGGTTGGTTGCATCTGCAGAAAAAACAAGGTGAGTGCCTCAAGCCTTGATCCCGAGACGGTTCACTTCCGTCGCTGAGTTGCTGGCGTTGCTGGCATACCAGCGCCGTTGTATTGCCTCGCGACGCCGCGACGGCTATCGAGAGGGAGACACACCCACCAACGAGCCTGAACACAGTTCCTCTGTTGGGGGGAACCGATTCGATACCTCTGTTCTTCTGGCTATACGCTCGTGCCATGTGACATTGTGTGTCATGCACTCACATATAAATTGGTCGAGAATATGCCGGGGGCCATCTGTTTCACAAATCGGCAAGGCGGATGCTCCGACCCGTGAGGTCGGAGAGGAAGCCGACAGCAGATGACACAAACTACCTGACTCAAGGAGAGAGTCCCGCCGTTCACGGCGGGCGTGAATCCGACACTCCACATCACAAACCACGTTCGACGCCTACTTTGGGGTATCCTCTCTGACTTTCTTCTCTTCGAGGAGTAAGCCCTTCCACGTCAATCCACGGTGCTTCTTCAGTTGCTTCAGCCGTTCGTACTGTTCGTCGTCGTCAAACTCTATGCGAATTGCGACCACACAGTATCACATTAATAAAACAACTATGTGCGTTACGATATATACAGTAGTTGATGAAGCGAGCCAACACGTTCGAGGTGGTTCCTCTGTCCGACGAGGACGAGGAGTTGCTTCGACGCCTGTTGGACGCTTCTGCCGCTCTCTGGAACGAGATCAACTACGAACGTCGACAGAACTACGCCGATCCCG
>PUKM01000122.1 GCA_003552325.1 Natrialbaceae archaeon
GCCCCGTCAGCTTCCGCCTGGCTCGCTTCTTCAACCGTCGACGTCGAACAGCCGACGATGGCACTCGGCCCGAGGATCCCTCGAGCGACGGCAACCGGCAGGTCCGACTGGCCGACGTGGATACCATCAGCGTCGATGGCCTGTGCCAGGTCGACTCTGTCGTTAACGATCAGGGGAACGCCCGCACGTCTGGTCAGTTTCCGAAGCTCGAGACCGCGTTCGTACCGCGTGGCCACGTCCGTGGCCTTGTCACGGAACTGGACGACGTCAATGCCGCCCTCGACTGCGGCTCGGACGATCTCGAGAGTCTCCCGTCCGGCGGAGGCTGCTTGTTGGGTGACGAGATAGGTCTGCCAGTTCCCTGGATCCGGCCGGGTATCAGGCGATGGAGGGATGGAGGTATCAGTCACACCTGCCCGTTTTGAGTGTTGATAAAAGTCGATTGTGAATTCGTTCACAACGTCGTTGGTTGCGTGCTCGAGGCTGTGACAACTATACAGCACTCGCTGGTGCCATGCCCCAAGAAGCGTGGGTGCGACTGTCCCTGTGGAGCCTAGACAACACAACACTCACAACTCAGGGCAACCCACATCGAGCCAATGCGTTTCGACCACGCCGGTATCGCGACTGACGATGCGACCACCCTCGGTGACCGCTATGCGGCGCTGTTCAACGCCGAAATCGTCCACGAAGAGGAGTTCAACGGGATGCTCGTCCGGTTTCTCGCGTTCGAGAACGGTACCTTCGAACTCCTCGAGCCACTCGAGGAGGGGACTATCGCCACCTACCTCGAAAAACACGGTCCGGGCATCCACCACCTCGCCGTCGAGACGGACGACATCCACGCCGCCCTCGACGGGGCCCGTGACCTCGGCATCGAGTGCATCGATGTGGAGCCCCGCCCCGGGGCGTGGGGCCACGACGTCGCTTTCCTGCATCCTCGGGATACGGGTGGGGTGTTGCTCGAGTTCGTCGAGCATTGAACCAACAGTCAGCGAGACAAGGCTTTACAGCGATCACCAGCCACCCACACGTGGGCTCGGTGCGTGGCTCCTGTTGATTAACCACCGAATACGGTTTCCGAGACACCGGTGTTTTTACGCGTTCACTGATATATTTAGGTATGGCTGGCGATCCAACGGACGTCACTCCGGACACCGACGAGACGGCAGACGTCGTTTCTGCCGACGCCACCAAACGGGAGAGCGGCACTGAACTCGAGCGGTCGATCACTCTTCTCGGTGGCCTCTCGATTGGAATCGGGACGATGATCGGGGCAGGCATTTTCGTCTTCCCCGGGCTCGCTGCGGGGCAGGCCGGACCTGCGTCGATGGTCTCCTTTGCGATCGGTGGCGTCATTGCCCTGCTCGTGGCGCTGCCGACGGCCGAACTGGCGACGGCGATGCCCAAGAGCGGCGGTGGCTACTACTTCATCTCTCGAGGGATGGGGACGGCCTTCGGAGCCGTCGTCGGCATCAGTCTCTGGTTGGGGCTCATCTTCGCCTCGGCGTTCTATCTCGTTGGCCTCGGGGAGTACGCCGTCGCCACACTCGCCGAAGCGGGCGTTGCCATCGGCGGTGGTCCACTGTACATCGTAATCGGGGCTGCCGTCGGCGTCGGGCTGACCCTGATGAGTATTACTGGGACCGAAAACACCGCCGCCTTGCAAAATATCGTCGTCGGGCTGCTCATGGTTCTGTTGGGTGGCTTTCTCTCCTATGGACTGCTCGACTCCATCGGCATCTTCGGCGCGGAATCGACACCGGAAACCTTCGCCCCCGAAGGCTGGCTGCCCGTCTTGACGACGGCGGCACTCGTGTTCACCTCCTACCTCGGTTTCGCCCAGGTCGCGACCGTCGCCGGTGAGATCACCGACCCGGGACGGAACCTCCCGTTGGCGATGGTCGGCTCGGTCATCATCGTCTCCCTCTTTTACATCCTCACGATGTTCGTCGCAACGAGCGCACTCGGACGGGAGGCACTCGAGGCCGCCGGTGAGGTCGCCATCGTCGAAGTGGCTCGTGAGTTCTTCGGAGTGCCAGGTGCGGTAATAATCCTCTTTGCTGGCTTGCTGGCGACGCTCTCGAGTGCGAACGCCTCGATCCTCTCGTCATCGCGAGCCCTGTTCGCGATCAGCCGGGACCTGATCGTGCCCCCGGGCGCGAGCCGGATCAACCTCAAGTACGGGACTCCCCACGTCGCCCTGTTGCTGGTGGGAGGCCCCGTCGTCGCCCTCGTCTTCACCGGACAGACGGCAATCCTCGCGGAGGTCGCCTCGTTTCTCCACCTCATCATGTACGGCCTCATCTGTGTGACCTTGCTCGTGATCCGTCGCCGTGATCCGAACTGGTACGAACCCGAGTTCACCATTCCCGGCTATCCACTCGTCCCGATCGTGGGCGCGCTCTCGAGTTTCGGCCTGATTCTGTTCATGGACCGGGCCTCACAGGTGATCGGCATCTTCGTCTTGCTCGGGGCCTTCGGGTGGTACTACTATTACGCTCGAGCGATACGGCTCAAACAGGAGGACAGCGATGACTGACCCACGTCACCGGGTACTCATCCCGGTCGCGGTACTCGAGGGAGAGACGATCAGCGAGGCGCTTATCGAAAGCCTCGCCGGGATTCCAGTGGTGATTCTAGGGTATCACGTCGTGCCCGAGCAGCCCGCGCCCGAGCAGGCGCGCCACCAGTTCGAATCGAAAGCGCAAGCCAAACTGGACGGCCTCGAGGCCGCGTTCGCCGACCACGGGGGCTCGGTCACGACCCAACTCGTGTTCACACAGAGCGACCGCAAGACCTTCGAGCGGATCGCCGTCGAACATAGCTGTGACGCGCTGTTGTTGCTCAACCCCTTGCAGTCCCTCGATAAGGTACTTATTACCGTCCGAGGGGACGTCAACGTCGACAACATTGCCGACCTGGTCAGCGACGTGTTCGGCCCCATCGACGCGACGCTCACGCTCTTCCACGTCGTTCCTGGGGCTGAGGTCCCTGACCACGACGACCCCGACCAATTGCTCACCTCGGTCGAAGACGCGCTTACCGACGCTGGAATCGACCCGGCACGCATCGAACGGGAGATCGTCGACGCCCCCTCGCGTGGGCAGTCGCCACTCGAGATCATCATCGGCGCTGCCGATGACCACGACCTGGTGGTCCTCGGTGAGAGCGCACCGTCCATCCGCGATCGAATCCTGGGCGAACCAGCCTGGAACGTCGCTACCCAGACGATCGATCCCGTCCTCGTCGTCCGACGGTCCGTCCTCGAGGATGACGAAGACGGGGCTGCGGGCACAGGCGAAGGCGAAGACGACAACGCCGCGGACGAACACAGCGAGGATCCCACCCTCGAGTAACCCAGTTATCCGCGGTGACTGCTCGGTTGCAGCGGGTGGTGATAACCAAGCCTTATCAGTGGCCAACCCTGGGATTGAGTTATGCGTGAGACCCCGACGAGGCGACGACTTCTCCAGACGACTGGCGCCGTTGGCGTCGCCGGACTGGCCGGTTGTACCCAGTTTACCAACGACGACGATGCCACTGAAGACGACGACGTTGAGCCCGAGCCCGAACCCGAGACAGAACCCGAAGAGGAGCCGGATATCGACCCCGCTGATGGTATCGTGGCCGCCCTCGATCTCGACGAAGACGCCGAAGCCGAGTTGATGGAGCTCAACGAGGAACTCAGCGAGCAAGTTCAGGCCGAAGAGATCGCTCCTGAGGAAGCTCAGGCCGAACTGCAGGCAGCCCAGAGCGACCTCATCGCCGATGCTGTCTCCGCGTTCGAAACTGACGCCGAAGCAATGGATGGCATCGTCGTCGAAGGGACTATCCCCGAGATGGGTGCGGTGTTGCTCGATGCCGAGGACTCACCGGCAATCTCGCTGCTTTCAGACGGGAACGTTGCCGCGCTCCTCCCCGGCATCGAGTTCGAGGAGATGCAGGCAGCCCAGGAACAGCCGATGCAGCCGGAACCGTAACGCCGTCGTCCTTTTTTCGCGGTGTGTCACGGGTATTCACTCTGTATGGCCTGGGTGTGTGGCACGTGGTA
>PUKM01000254.1 GCA_003552325.1 Natrialbaceae archaeon
AGTTTGCCATAGTGTTGCTCGTTATTGGACTGTCTGTGGGGGCAGTGGGATATGTTGGAACCGATCAGATTGCGAACGAAGTGAGTGAACAGGTGGAAAATGACTCGGCGGAGTTGGCCGAGCAGGAAGCCAGAAACGTCGAGAATTGGAATCAACTGAATTATCAAGAAATTGATCGTCTGCAAGATATACTACCGCTGCCTGAGGAGGAGTCACTAACGGCAGAACGTGAACGGATGAACGAAGATGGGATGGGCGTCGATAGCATCCACTACGTCGATCTGACGGAGGGCGTCGTTGCACAGACCTCCCAAAGTGGCATCGATGATGGCACTGATCTGGCAACGTTCGCAGAGGAGACCCAACTCCAGTGGGCTGCCGACTTTGCTGCGGTGCAAGAGAATTACCAGGAAGACGATGACGCGCTTCGGGCCGATGACCGTGTTCTCGAGGGATCGCTTGCTGGCATGGACTTCGAACCCCACGTGAGTCCGCATCCGGCCGCTGATGGAACACCGGTCTTGACCTACATCTCCGCCGACGAAGACACGAACGGCTTCGTCGTCTACTCCGTCGAGATGAGTTCCCACGCCGATGAGATGATCGACGAATCTGACGACGGTCGTCTCTCGTATATCGTGATGGACCACGAGGAGCCAACGGTCATCATGGACCCAACTATGGAAGCGTTCTTCGAGCCGTACGGTGACGACTCGATCGACTTCTCGAACATCACCGGCGAAGGGGTCGCGCTCACTACTTCGGGCGCTCCTGATTCCCTGCAGCTTTCGGTTGACGAACAGTACCACGACGAAGAGTACGTCATCGGAGCCGCTCGAGTAGTGAACCACCTCGGTGATTCGACGAACTTCGTCGTTGCGATACACACGCCTGAAGCACAGGCGATGGGCTTCGTCCAGGACGTCCAGCAGTACGGGGTCTACGCCTCTATCGGTGGGATCCTCCTGGTTATGCTGATCGGCGGCATCGTCGGGCGGAACACCTCCCGTTCGATCGATCGGCTCACGGGGAAGGCCCAGCAGATGGAAGACGGTGACCTCGACGTCGACTTCGAAACCCAGCGCGTCGACAGCATCGGGCGACTCTACACTGGCTTTGCAACCATGCGTGACTCGCTCAAAGAGCAGATCCAGAACGCCCAGGAAGCCAGAGAAGAGGCCGAACAGGCCAGAGCCGAAACCGAAGCGATCAACCGTCACCTCGAGGCGAAAGCCGACGAGTACCGTGACGTCATGCAGGTGTGTGCGGAGGGCGACCTCACGGCTCGAATGGATGCCAACACGGAGAACGAGGCGATGGAAGACATCGCCATCGAGTTCAACCAGATGATGGGCGAACTCGAGGAGACCACCGCCCACGTCAAAGCCTTCGCCGGCGACGTCGCGACCGCCTCCGAACAGGTCACGGCCTCGAGCGAAGAGGTCCGGTCGGCCTCCGAACAGGTCACCGAATCCGTCCAGGAGATCTCCGATGGAGCCGAACGCCAGAACCAGAGCCTCCAGGCCGTCAATCACGAGATGAACGGCCTCTCGACGACGATCGAACAGATCGCGGCCTCCTCGAACCAGGTGGCCGACATCGCCGAACGAACGGCTCAGACCGGGAAACAGGGTCGTGAGGCCGCCCGTGAAGCGATCGAAGGAATGAACGAGATCGAGGATGAGTCACAACTCGCCGTCGAGGAGATCGAACGCCTCGAGGCGGAGATGGAGCAGATCGACGAACTGATCGAGTTCATTACGGAAGTCGCCGAGCAGACGAACATGCTGGCACTGAACGCCAACATCGAAGCGGCTCGATCGGGTGACTCCGGTGAAGGGTTCTCCGTGGTTGCCGGGGAGGTCAAAGACCTCGCCGAGGAAACGAAGGATGCTGCCGAAGACATCGAAGCCTTGCTCGGGACGATTCAACAACAGACGGAACGAACGGCCGAAGAGGTGCAACTGACGAGTCAGCGGGTGGCTGAACATACCGATTCGGTCGAACGGGCGGCCGACGCACTGGATGAAATCGCTGACTACGCGACCGAGACGAACACGGGTGTCCAGGAGATTTCCGCAGCGAGCGAAGAGCAGGCAGCATCGACACAGGAAGTCGTTTCGATGGTCGACGAAGCGGCGACGATCTCCGAAGAGACCACCGCCGAGAGCGAGAACGTGGCTGCAGCCGCCGAAGAGCAGACGACGGCGCTGACGGAAGTCTCCCAGAGTGCAAGCGACCTGGCCAATCAAGCAGCCCAGTTGTCTGAAGCCCTCGACCGGTTCGAAACGGAAACGTCGTTCGAGACGAGCGGCTTTATGATGGTTGAGGATCCAGTCGAAACGGCGACTGAGTCGGTTGCGTTTGACGAGACGGACACGACTGCAGATCCTGGGCCGTCCGAGGACACACCAGCAGGTGATACGGAGCCGACAACGATGGATGATTCCGATTCACCGATGTCATCCATCACGGACCATTCAACTGAGGGGCAAACCGAAGCGGCCGAGGAACGTGAGAGCTTCGAGTCGTCAGATGAAGAGCCAACCGCAGATTCCGACACCGTCACGCAGGAGTCGGCTGTCGAAACCGACGAAGAGACTGACGACGAAGACGGTGACGATATGTTCACCTTTGGCAACTGAGTCTCCCGAGCTGTAGACACCCTTCTTTTATCTTCACGCTTTTTTTGAACGTTCGCTCGGTCGTGACCCACTGGAATAGTAGAACGTAATTTGAGATGAACTTTCACAGCAAACGTTTATTAACGAGTATTGATCTCTATGAAGTATGGTTGGTGTGATCCGACGAATCGTCCCACGGGCGATTCGGCGAAGCTATGCGATAAAATTCGCGATCGTCCTCCTCGTTTTGGGGGTTGCTGTCGGGGCAATTGGACTACTCGCGACGGACGAAGTACAGGCAGAAGTCGAATCGATCGTTCACGAGGACCACGGTGAACTCGCGATCCAACAGGCACAGAATATCGAAAACTGGAACGCGAACAACGAAGAATCAGTCGAGGCGACCGCCCGAGCGAGCGCCATCGAGTCCGGTGAGACAGCGGCGATCCAGGAGTATCTCGAGACCGAAATATCGGACCGGGATCAGGGTGGATTGAGTCAGGCGCAGTTACACTACATCAACGCCGAGACTGGCGAGATCGAAGCCAGCACGAAACTCGATGCTGGCACTGGAGACCCAGTCGATGAACTCGAGGGAGAGTGGTTCGAAGACGTTGGTGCCATCGAGGAGACGATCACCACATCCGTCTATCAGAGTGGGTCCATCGGCGGTGACGAGAAACGTGTCGCCTACGTGACCGATGAGGGATATCTGGATGACGGCTACCTGTTGGCGTATACGGTTCCGATCGGCGACTACAACCTCCGGAGCGGTGACACGGGCGCAGCGATGATTATCGACGAAGACGACACCATCATCTTCTCCAGTCCGACGTCGCTTCGTGAGCGTACGTACGATGAGGACCTTGGACCCATCACAGACGCTCGAGACCGCGACGGTCGTGATGGGGCTGGGACGAATATCGACGCTGCAGGTGGGATTCTCACCGAATCGAGCAGCACGCTAATCGACGAGGGTGAGGGGTACGCCATCGGTACCGCCCCGGTCCACGGCACGGACTGGGTCGCAGCCGTCCACACCTCGAACGACGAAGCCTACGGCTTCGTGCAGGATATCCAGACGTACGGTATCTACGCCACCCTTGGCATCGTCTCGCTGGTCGTCCTGGTCGGCGCAGCACTCGGGTTCAACACCTCCCGGGCGATCGACCGGCTCACCGGGAAAGCCAAACAGATGGAAGAAGGCGACCTCGACGTCGATCTCGAGTCCCCGCGTATCGACAGCATCGGGCAGTTGTACGCCGGCTTCGACACCATGCGAGTGTCCCTCAAAGAGCAGATCCAGAACGCCCAGGAAGCCAGAGAAGAGGCCGAACAGGCCAGAGCCGAAACCGAAGCGATCAACCGCCACCTCGAGGCGAAAGCCGACGAGTACCGTGACGTCATGCAGGTGTGTGGCGAGGG
>PUKM01000248.1 GCA_003552325.1 Natrialbaceae archaeon
ACGAAATCAGAATGAGCCGTTGGCAGTCAGCTCGTTTGCGACGACTGCCGGCGAGAGGAGCGCCGGGTCGATTGCCAGATCGAGTTGGCCCCGAACGAATTCGGGAACAGTGTTCTGGTCGTATACCACCGTTCGAATTGAGTCGGTCAGATCACGAACGATCGGAATCGTGGTGGCTTCACGAACGTCAGTCAAAACGTACAACTCCGCGTCGACGACGCCCGCTTCCTCGAGGTGCGGACGGGTAACGTGTCCCTCGAGTCTGGTCACGTCGACACCCTCGTTTTCGAGTGCAGCGGTAATCCCCGCCTCGTCGGGTCCGGCGACAATCGCTTTCATCGAGCCAGCAGACGAGCGCTATCGATTTGTGTGTATCGGACCTGAACCGATGATAGCTCGGTTCCGATCGGGATGGACCGTGGAGACGTCGCGTCGGTACTGGCAGGATCCGCACCAACCACCCGTTTTTTCCCTCCGCCATGCCTCCCGCCGACTAATGACCGACGATTCCCACGCACTTTCGCTCTCGAGTACGCCGCCATCTCCACCTGCCGTGGCAACCGACGGCACCTGGCTCGCGTGTATCGAGTGTGGCGAGACGTTCGCCCCCTTCGAGGCGATTCGGTACACCTGTGACGGCTGTACGGGCTTACTCGAGGTACGATACGCCGACGTACCGACGTTTGCGGACTTCTCTGGCCGGGGCGTCTGGCGCTACAATCAGGCATTACCGCTCGACAGCGGTGTCACGAGCCAGGAAGGCGACACGCCGCTCTATCGCGTGCCGCGACTCGAGAAGTCGATCGGCGTGGCGGCGCTGCGTATCAAACACGAGGGGATGAACCCGACGGGAAGTTTCAAAGACCGAGGGATGACCGTCGGTGTCGCCGTCGCCCGCGAACTCGGTGTCGAGCGGCTAGCCTGTGCCTCGACGGGAAACACGAGCGCCGCACTGGCTGCCTACGGCGGCCGTGGTGGGATGGAAACGCTCGTGTTGTTGCCCGCAGGGAAAGTCGCCGCCGGAAAAATCGCCCAGGCGAGCCTGCACGGCGCGCGCATCCTCGAGGTCGACGGCAACTTCGATACCTGTCTCGACATCGTCCAGGAGCTGGCTGCGCGCGGGGAAGTCTACCTGCTCAACTCGCTCAACCCATTCAGGCTGGAAGGACAGAAAACGATCGGCTTCGAAATTCTCGAGGCGTTCCAGGCGGAGTACGACGCTTGGCCCGATCGAATCGTCCTGCCCGTCGGTAACGCCGGGAACACGTCGGCGCTGTACAAGGCGTTCCGTGAACTGGTCCAGGCGGGCGCGCTCGAGCCGGATGACGTGCCACGACTGACCGGCGTCCAGGCCGAGGGTGCGGCTCCGATGGTCGAGGCGGTCGAAACGGGCGCATCGGCGGTCGAACGGTGGGACGAGGTCGAAACACGGGCGACAGCGATCCGGATCGGCAACCCGGTGAACGCACCGAAGGCGCTGCCGGGCATTCGTGAAACGGGCGGGACCGCGATTGCGGTCAGTGACGAGGCCATCACGGCGGCCCAACGGGACCTCGCCGAGGAGGGGATTGGTGTCGAACCGGCGTCGGCGGCGTCTGTTGCGGGTCTTCGCAAACTCCGTGAGCAGGGCGTCGTTGCCGCCGACGAACGGGTCGCGTGTCTCACGACCGGCCATTTGTTGAAAGATCCCGACGCAGCGGCCGCCGCTGGCCGCGACCCGGAACCGGCCCCCGCCGACACGGATGGAATCCTCGAGCTGCTGGAAGACGACTCAGGCCTCGGTCAGTGAAACGGGCCGTATCCCCCTCGAGTGTCCATGGTAATCGTGACGAATCGGAAGACCAACGTGAACTCACGTTGACCGACCGATAATGGGCGTTCCAGTCACGATCCTCTGTGGCGCATTGGGTGCCGGAAAGACCACACTCCTGTCACACCTCCTCGAGCAAGACCCCGATGGCCGAGACGTCGCTGTCGTCGTCAACGACGTTGGCGAGGTCAACGTCGACGCCGACCTGGTCGAAACCCGGACCGACCTCGAGAGCGGCGAGGAGGTCGTCGCCCTCGAGAACGGCTGTATTTGTTGCAGTCTCGGGAGTGACCTCTCACGGGCGGTCGTCGATCTCTGGAAACACCACGAGTTCGACGCACTCGTCGTGGAGGCCTCGGGGGTGAGTGAACCGGAACCGATCGCTCACCAGTTCGTTCGTGGTCCCGCCGCGGGGCCGTACGATCTCGATGCGATCGTGACGGTCGTGAACGCCCGGCAGTTCCACGACGCGTTCCTCGGTGACTCGGCTGCGGGCGACCAACCAACGCCGGCAGGCCCCGACGACGACGGCGTCCGCCCACTCGAGGATCTCTTGCTCGAACAGATCGAATTCTGTGATCTGCTCGTCCTCAACAAGTGTGACCTCGTGACTGACGCCGAACGGGAGGCAGTCGAGGCCTCACTCGAGGCCCTCCAGCCGCGAGCAGCGCTTCGTGCCACCGAGTACGGTGCGCTCGAGAGCGAGGCGATCCTCGAGACCGGGTCCTTCGACCTCTCGGCTGCCCGCGAGGCCGCCGGGTGGAAGCAAGCGATTGCGGCGGCTGACGACTCGAGTGGGGAGGCCGGCGACGGCCACGCAAATAACGGCGAGCACGGTGAGAGAGCCCCCGACGATCACGATCGTGACCACACGGCTGACCACAGCCACGGGCATGACCACGACCACGATCACCGCCACCCTCCCGAACGCTACGGCATCGAGGTCGACACCTACCACCGGACCCGGCCGTTTCATCCCGAACGCCTCGTCGCGTTCCTCGAGGACCCACCACAGAATCTGA
Organism: Natrialbaceae archaeon; assembly: GCA_003552325.1. Taxonomy (GTDB): domain Archaea; phylum Halobacteriota; class Halobacteria; order Halobacteriales; family Natrialbaceae; genus Natronosalvus. The sequence goes on from PUKM01000248.1 coordinate 2,833, forward strand.
TTCGCATGAAGGGGCTCACCTGGATCGCTGGCCGCGAAGACCAGGCGATCACCACGAGTCTCGCCGCCACCGAAACCAGCCTCGAGGTCACCGGTCGCTGGATCGCGAGTTTCTCCGAACAGCAACAGGAGACCTACCGGGCCAGCCAACCGGACTTGCCCTGGGACGACCAGTGGGGCGACCGCGAGACCCGCCTCGCCGTGATCGGCCGACAGTTCGACCGCGAGGCCGTGTTCGACCGACTGGACGACTGTCTCGTCACTGCTGACGAACTCGCCGCCGGACCGGAACACTGGGCGACGTTCGACAATCCAACACCGACGGGACTGAACCAGACGCTTGTGGTCTCGAGCCGGGACGACTGAGGGGGCAAGCGGGTGGTTTTTAGACGGCTCGCCGCCGAGAGTGTGCCATATGTCAGACTCAGATCGACGGACCACGGACCACCACGGCCACGACATCATTTCGCCGCTGTACGTCGCAATCGTCACCGTCTCGACCTCTCGGGCGGGCGCTGTGGACCCCGACGACCCGGGCGGTGACACCATCCAGGAGTGTTTCGAAGCCGAGGGACACGAGGTCCGGGTGCGTGAGCTCGTTCGAGACGATTACGCGGCGATCCGAACCGCCGTTCGGAGCCTCGTCGTGCAACCCGACATCGACGTCGTCATCACCACCGGCGGCACCGGGGTGACGGCCGATGACGTCTCCCCCGATGCGGCCTCGTCGCTCTTCGAGCGTGACCTCCCCGGCTTCGGCGAACTGTTTCGCTCGCTCTCGTGGGACGAAGTGGGCACTCGCGCGATGGCCTCTCGAGCGACGGCCGGCATCGCCGCTGACACGCCCGTCTTCTGTCTCCCGGGGAGTACCAACGCCTGCCGAACGGCGTGTGAGAAACTGATCGTTCCCGAGGCTCCGCACCTGGCCGGTCTGGCGACCAAACACCGCGTTGGAACCGACACGCAGACCCTGTCCGATTTCGACGAGACATGACGCTGTATGGTATCGGTCTCGGTCCCGGGCAAGCGGATTTGATTACCGTCCGAGGGAAACGCCTGCTCGAGTCGGTCGACGTCGTCTACACCCCCGGACGGCTCTCTCGGTCGGTCGCGGCCTCGTACGTCGACGACGACCGCCTGAGCGACCTCGAGTTCCCCATGACGACCGATCCGGACGAACTCGAGGCCGCCTGGACGGTTGCCGCCGA
>PUKM01000114.1 GCA_003552325.1 Natrialbaceae archaeon
GTAGGAGCAAAACTTACTGAGAAGGATCCTGAGTTTAAAGAAGATCTAAAAAAATTCTTGAAAAATATAGGTGACCTAGCATATTCTCTTCACGATGATATATGTGATTGAAAAAATGCGTGATAAACCGGGTTATGAGAAAAGATTTTTAATATAACCTCTTTCTACACCCATATAAGGTATCCAATAAAACTATCCTGATTCGGGTAGTGATTGCCGTCGTAGCTCAGTGGCAGAGCACTCGGCTGTTAACCGAGCGGTCGCCGGTTCGAATCCGGTCGACGGCGCTTTTGTTTTTATGTAAAAGGGGTTCGAAGCCGTTTTATTTGTTTAGTAGGTCTAATCGATTAACCTTTAATATGTTAGTTTACAAATCATCTACTACATCTTTGATTCTTACTAATCTCGCAGATTTACTCTTGATGAGATGGGGGGCGGTTATGTTTGAAATATATTTAATGCAAGACTGCGGAGAAAAAGATTCTCTTGATCAACTAGTGGGACAATCAGTTGTAAAACAAAGGAACAGATAGATTAACTGGATGAGGAAATTGAAAAACCGGAACTGGACCTTAAAGAAAAAGAAGATAGGAAAAAAGAATTGGATAATCTGATAGAAATTATAACAGAAGAAATCGAGGAAAGAAAAGATAAACATTACGATGAACAGCAACAAAGTTATCATAGTTTTTTTAAACTTTGAGATCGAGATTGTTGGATATAATGAGAACTGACTGAAAGCGGTGTGATGGCAGTGTCATCCGGTCCATGGACGATAGAGAATGGGGGATGTAGCATGACACTGACAACGGGAAATACTGAGTACTGTTAAGAGAGAGATCTGAGACTCAGAGGGTTGGAGCTGAAACCGGTAGAAAAGTTCCTGTTTGTTACCCTCCTCGGCCCCGAAAGTATTTTATGAGGCACTTGTTATAACATCCATCAGTGTGATTTACTGATTGGAAAGGAGATAATGAGATTTAGAAAGATAATGGTATTGGGTACAATTGCCTTGATTTTGATGAGTTTTTTAACTGTGACAACTTTCTGGGTACCCGCAAGAGCTGAAGGGTCGGGACTATCAGATAGCCCCTGGCCCAGCTTCGGTCGTGACAGAAAGAACACAGGGTTGGGTCCCTATAGTACAAGCCATACAGATGGGACAGAGATATGGAACTTCTCTACTGGTGACAGTGTGTGGTCTTCTCCAGCTGTGAGTAATGATGGTACAGTGTATGTAGGATCATTTGACGATAACCTGTATGCTATCAACCCTGATGGGATGGAGAAATGGAGCTTCTCCACTGGTGACCAGATACAATCTTCACCAGCTGTGAGTAGTGATGGTACGGTGTATGTAGGATCATTTGACGGTAATCTTTACGCAATAAACCCCGATGGAACGGAAAGTTGGAGATTCTCCACCGACGACTGGGTGTATTCTTCGCCAGCTGTCTGTAGTGATGGTACGGTTTACGTAGGGTCACGGGATCATAATCTTTACGCAATAAACCCTGATGGGACGGAAGGTTGGAGATTCTCAACAGGTGGCCCTGTGTATTCTTCACCAGCTGTGTGTAGTGATGGTACGGTGTATGTAGGATCATTTGACGGTAATCTTTACGCAATAAACCCTGATGGGACGGAAAGTTGGAGATTCTCTACTGGCGATATTATTGGTTCTTCACCGGCTATCGGCAGTGATGGTACTGTATACGTTGGATCACATGACAATAACCTATATGCGATCAACCCCGATGGGACGGAAAAATGGAACTTTTCCAGCGACAGCAGGTTGGCGTCTTCTCCTGCCGTCGATGATGACGGAATGGTGTATGTTGGGTCATCTGACAATAACCTATATGCGATCAACCCTGATGGGACGGAAAAATGGAACTTTTCCACCGGTCACTGGGTGACTTCTTCGCCGGCTATCGATGGTGACGGTAATGTGTATGTAGGGTCACGAGATAATAACCTGTATGCGATCAACCCCGATGGGACGGAAAAGTGGAACTTTTCCACAGGTAGCAGTGTGCGTTCTTCTCCTGCCGTCGACAATGACGGAATGGTGTATGTGGGATCGAACGACGGTAACCTATACGCCATCGGGGGCGAAAATGACGATATAGAAGATGACACAAACGGTATTCCTGGGTTCACCCTACTTGTGATGCTGATCAGTATCTTTGTGGCAGTGATGTATAGTAAGAAAAAGCGTATTGGATAATTGAATATTTCTAACCTACAGGAATTTACCGATAAATTCCTTCGATAATTGAAATTCTGAAAAGAATTCCGAGATAAAACCATTAAATGTTCAACGATCTCACTTAATTTTGATGAATGATTGAGAGGGTTTAAAAACATGGCGAAAGTACACACAAAATACCACAAAGAAGAACACAAGACCTGAGGTCTAGATGAGATACCCGAGGCCTTGCTGCTGCCTCAGGAACCGGTACCACAACACGAAGTCCATCTCATGGATAGAAGTGACGAACTCATGGGTGTAGATCATGAACAGATCGGAGATGGAAAAGTCAATAAAAACGAGTTCTATATTCTGGATGGGGTTAACACAGCCAGCGATCTGGTCACCAGAAAGAGCTGGAAGCAGTGACACAAAGTCTGTAATGGTAGGAAAGTGTGATATCGATTTAAACGGTATTGTTTTTTGTTTTGGATAATGGATTAATATACACGTGTCCATTGTCCCTGTATGAAAGGAACGATATTGGATCTGTTGCGTGGAAGGTGCAGTGTAAGGGACTTCACCAACGAAAGCATCCCGGAAGACGTGGTGCGGTACATACTGGAAGCCGGTAGACTGTCTCCCTCCGGTGGGAACGAGCAGCCCTGGAAGTTTGTGCTGGTGAGGGATAGTGAGTCGATAGAAAGGATTGCCGAGATAGCCTACGGCCAGAGATGGATACAGGGTGCGGCCATTCTAGTGGTGCTCTGTGTAAAGGACGTGAGCAATAGAGAGATACAGAAGGCCAGGTTCCCCGGGCGGGATATAGAGTCAGTGGACGATCAGTTATACTTCAGGATCAACATGGAGGAGCATCAGACCAAGATACCTGGGACACACATGGTTCTTGCGGCCTGGGAGAAAGGTGTGGGTTCCACCTGGATCTCTTACTTCATAGTCGATGAGTTAGCAGAGTTTTTGGGACTACCCTCCGGATACCTGCCTTCCGAGATGATCGCCTTCGGATATCCAAAGAATGAAACGGAACCGGTGGAAAAAAAGGACATGGACGATTTAATCATCAAGTTTTGATAACGGTCATCTGTAGCTCCGACACCTGTCGCAGCACCATCTACCGTACTCCTGTATGTAAACATACCGTGGTGTGGACGACAGTAATTTTATGGGTCTAGCAGGACAACGATAACGAAGAGCAGGGGCGTGTTATTGATAGGATCCAACAGGCGATTGAGATGCTTGAGAGGTTGAAAGGTAACCTGATCAATATCAACACAAAGCTAGAGTATATCCAGTATAGGAGAAAAGAAAAAGGAAGGATAGAGAGTGAGGAAAAGGAGGAATAGTGTCAATTCTCCTTTTGAAGGAAAATTAAACCATGAGTCACAGAATAATTCACAGAGATGAAGACTCTCAAAGTGAAGTCGACGAGATGAACGCGGGTGATTTGGGTTCCGGTGAGGCTGGATCAGGTCAGCAGCTGGTGGCCGACGGGTCTAAAGGTATAGAATGGAGAGATAAGGAACACGGTCAATTCTACTTCATCATCTAATAGAAAAGTAGTGGATAGATCGGGTTCAGTAAAATCGATCAGTTCTGTTTCAGATCCTTCCTGAATATCTTCATCAGTAATAGTTTTTTCAGCAGACATTGCCGATTGTGTTATTCTCCAAAAATTTCGTCAAAGTTTAAGTAGTGATTTTGATAATGATTTTATGGGATTATCTAACGAAGACATTAGAAAGATCATTTCATGGGTTGTGGACCATGGTTTGTCCA
>PUKM01000109.1 GCA_003552325.1 Natrialbaceae archaeon
CTGTATTCTAATTTGGCATATCTCATTGCCTGTACAAGATTGGCATCTTCGTCCGTAAGATGATATAGAGATATTGCAAGAGGTGCACTGTGTTGCACTACTCTTTTGCCAAACTGTGCTAAGTTGCCGGCATCTCGTAGATTTCCTCTTCCAGGAAATTCTCCCCTAAAACCTTGAAAGTTTTCAACTATTGACGAAACATGATCGTTGATTTCGCCCAGTGTTATTTTGCCAAGGTCTTCGTTGTTAGGATTGCGTTCTAGATTATGCGGTATTTCATAAAAACCTCTGCTGTTCTTTGGTGCACTGCTGCGTGTTTTAATCCTAATCACCGAGTCTCTGTTAACAGGGGTTAAAAATTGTATCTGTGCTAGATCACCGTTGCCTTTTACAATTTCGTAATCTACATTCTCAAACACAAGAACATTATCTACAAACACTTTCACAATCAAGTCGTCTAATCTAGCAGAATTATCATAAACGTCTATGTCAATTAGAGGTGTTGCAGATCTTGCAACCACTTGAAATATCACGTCTTGCGAACTGAGCTCAACTGCTCTAGTCCACCCGTTTTCAAGTGAAAATTCAGTTCTGTTTCTGTAATTTCGTAAAAATCCTGTGCCTAACCCGATAGATTTTGTTGTTTCGCCTTCAGGGCAGAATATAACAGCATCTCGAGACAAATTAAAGTCAAATACAATGTCTCCTACATTTTGAACATTCTGATAAGAAAGAGCAAACCCAAGTTCAGGGTCTGAAGGTCCTGTTCCCTGCCTATAAGAAAATATAGGAGTACCTTCAAAGTCTGTGGAAGTATAAATTTCAGGGTCTGCTAAACTAAAGCCGTCGCAGTCAAAAACATCAAAGAGCGGTGGCTGATTAACAGAGTTTTTGTCTTGTGCTAGATTCCATCGGTCGCCTGTAAAATACAAAACCTTTCCGCCGAATTCTTTGCCACCAATACACAAAACTGTTTCGTCTTGCAAAGGATCTGTGTCAGCTGTTTCTACCAGACTGATCTGTCTTTGTCCTTTAAATGTAATAAATTCAACCTGATAGATCTTGTTTTTTACAAGAACGTCTGTATCTGCTGTAAACAGAATACGCATTCCCTGCGACAAATCAATGCCATCTATGTTATAACCTTGGCTTCCTTCAATTATGGAAAAAACATCTGTTGTAAAGTTGTCCACAAGATCTACAGAAGATTTTGTTTTAGTTCCAAAGTCAAACAGTTTTAATCCTGCTTCAAACTCTATAATTGGTCTGGTTGCTCTTGCGTTTTGATCAATAAACAGACCAGTTTGGTTTATTTCTGCGGCTTTTTCTATAACGTCTCTATGAATCCATCTGTTATATTTGCTCCAAAGATTTCCGTCAGTTGCAGATCGATTTATTGTGATGTAATCTTTATTGCGAGGGAACCCTATTGAAAAACTGTAAGGATTTCTGTCGAATCCTTCTGAATCAAATTCCACAAATTCGTCTTGCACAAAAGCACTTGCTACTGTAAGATCATTTTCGCTTATGAGTTTGATAGAATCGCCTACGCCTTCTACATACCAATTGCCTGTTTGATATTTTTGCGGCGAAGTTGTTCCCTGAAAATAGATTTTCATTCCATTGGAAAGATCGAATCCGTTCCCTGTGCGATAGGTTTTCTTGCCTAAAATGTCTTTGTCGACATCAATAAATGCTGCTTCTTGGATATCAAACACTCTTATTTCTCCAGAAGCATTAATATCATTGTCTGCAACATAATAAAGAATGTCTGGTGTTTCTGGTGTTAGTGTTAATTTTATAACACCCTGTTCTACGCTTTGGTTATCAGCTTCTTGGGCAAGATTAATGTCCGTAGATCTGTCCCACTTATTTGCGTCTTGAGAAAAATCAAAACCAGATCTATGATTTTGATTTGCAATATATATTTCTCCCTCAAACAACACAGTTTCTGCTTGTCTGTATGCGATCTGTGGCTGCCAAGGTCGTGCAACAATTCTCTGCTTTCTGATACTGATAGGCACGCCCGGAGAATCTATTTCAAATCTATATGTGATGCCTCGATATAATGTGAGAGCAGGATTTCTTGTTAGCCCGTCTGGGGTAAACACAAAAGCATAGTTTGTCTGTTCGTCCACACTTGTCACTGTATAGGTAGACTGAATATCTATTGACTGACCTGCAACCGGTACAGGATCAGGTCCGTTTGGTAGCCAGAAATATTCTCTAAAGTTTGTAAATTTGTCCCAGTCAATGTGAGGATCCCACGCATAATATTCCTGTCTGTTAAGCAGAGAATGATCTGCCGTGGATCCTCGTAAATTGTTTATTTGATTGATATAATCGTTATAGTCCTGATAAAAATCTAGGTTATCTAAATCATCTTTAATTACAGCAGCTGGTTCAAGCTGATAGTCCTGTCTTGACTTTGACACATCGGGAACATAGACGTCTTCTACCTGCCTAGCCTTGGCTTGACGTTGACCAAAGAAGCCACTTATCTTTTCCACTTGTCCTGGCTGTATAAATTGATCAAAAGTAGACGACAGAAATTTGTTGTTTACCTGAGTCCTGAAGTACCGAGGTAAATGCTGGGCACTGCGTCGTCTGTCGTTGTCCCCTCCAGGGAGAGGAAATTCTTTTTGATCGTCATTAAATGCCATTATCTAGTTGGCCTCCTGTTGTGCTTTGTATTCCCTGTGGCCTTGATTGAGATTCTGTTATTACAGAACCTTCTGCTCGCAGTCTACTGGCTGTATTTTCGTCTATGATATCTATATCTGCAACAGTTGCAGCACTGATAAAGATTTCGTCTGACTCGCTCTTGATTTCGAATAAACTGCCGAAACTTTGATCTAACTGCACAGGCACAATTACAAAGGATGCAAGGTCTGGTGCCAGTTGATTTACAACAAACGCAGCAAGCTCTGAAAAGTAGAATGTGTCACCGAAATCCCAGTTATCGATATTAAAATATCTGTTTATTGCACCGATAGTTCTTGATTTTAAGTCGTTGTCGTTGATAACCAAATCAGGATTTTTGATTATTTTGAATTTTGCACGCAACTCTTTTGGTGCTTTTTCACCGAAAAGCGGCTTATATCTTACAGGATGATATATTATCTCATCACTGATACTTTTAATAGCATTTAGTTCTTGCCCAAATTGCACAAAAAGAGAGTCGCTGCTAGGAGGCAGAGGTGCATCTGCATCTACATCCTGCAAAAATCGTCTAAACCTTCTATCATACTGCCTAGTTAACAGATAGGTATCAATTATGTTTGTTGAACTAGGATCAATTCGTTGATTTTCTCCTGTTGAATGAACATACTGAAATTTCAATAAATCGATTCCTTTTTCTGCTCTAAAATCAGAAGTAAGTTCTAGTGTGACTGTGTTTCTATTGAATATTTCAAATACATCTTCTTCAAAGAAATAAAACAGTTGTCGATCATCATATTGGCTGAGAGGACCTATATCCTCTTTAGTTCTAAAAACCTTGACGCCTATGTCTTCCTGTGTGGTGTAAACAAAATCATTAACTCCTTCTGGCGAAGTAATCAACTTTAAAAAAACCAGTTTTTCTATTTCGTTTGTTTCTGGATCAACTATATCTTCAAATGTTTCTGGATTATCTACAACGCCGTCGTCGTCAGAGTCGAAAAAACCTACCACGAGTTTTTTGCTGTCCACATAACCCTGTATGTCTCTAAATTCTGACACAACTTCCCAGTCATATTGCAGTCTGAGAGGTTCCGCACTGTCTGGTTTAGAATTTATTGGCAATATACTGATTCTGTCTTTCTGTACTCTGCCTGACCGAGGATTGAAGTTTTTTGAGTCTTCGTCGAAGAAAAATCTAATTTCTCTGTCACTTTCAAAAACATATTTTGTAGAACGATGTGTAACAGTATATGCTTCGCCGTCGTTTTCAAACAGCAAGAACCAACTTGCATCTAGATTTTGATTTGTGGTATC
>PUKM01000242.1 GCA_003552325.1 Natrialbaceae archaeon
GGCGATCGTTTCGTCGCCGCCACGAGTTCGTCGACGGCCGCAGCTGACTCGCCGTAGGCGGTAAAGTGCCCTTTCACTCGGTCGTCGGTCGCGTTCGAGACGGTGTGAGCGATCAATCCCGTCTCTACCCCGTCGGTGACTTCGAGCGTCCAGCAGTTGGGGTGCCAGATCTCGAGGGTGAGACGGGCGCTTTTTGTGTGTTGGTCATCGAGCGATTCCATACCGATTCTACACTGTGTACCATGATCAAAGTATGCACCCGCCCATGGTCGGGGTCCTTTTCACACCGGCAGTGTCCGATAGGTGGGATAAACCGGGAACGGCGATCCAATCCGCCGACCATCCGCCCCGTCCGGCGATACCTATTCCCGGCCACCCGATGAACGAATACTATGACAACTGATCGTTTCCCGACTGCAACCGACATCCTCGTCATCGGCGGGGGCGTCATGGGCACGAGTACCGCGTACTTCCTGGCAACGATGACCGACCAATCGGTGACCCTGCTCGAGAAGTCACAACTCGCCTCGGGATCGACGGGGGACTCCTCGGCAATCTTGCGCCATCACTACGGTGACGAATCGATCTACACCGAAATGGCCTGGTGGAGTCACCAGTTCTTCAAGGCGTTCGACGAGGAACTGGACGCCGCCCTCTCGTATGCGTCGTCCCCACTGGTTCGCTTCGCCGAGGAGGGGACGACTGCCGGTGACTACGCCCAGGCCGGGTACGAGGCCCTTCGAGACCGGGACATCCCAGTTTCGGCATACACCGACGAGGACATCCCCGAGCAGTATCCGATGTTCGAGGTCGACGGTCGATACGACCTGGCAGTCAGCGACGACAGCGCCGCCTACGCCGACGGTACCGACGCCGCCCTCGGGTTTGCCAACGGGGCTCGAGCGGCTGGGGCAGACATCATCACGGGCGTCGAGGTCACGTCACTCGAGGCCGAGGATGGCCAGATCACCGGCGTCCGCACGGACCAGGGGGACCTCGCGTGTGAGACAGTGGTCGTTGCGGCCGGGCCGTGGACGTCACGGCTGGCCGACACCATCGACATCGACGTGCCGATTACGCCCGTTCGCGAACAGGTCGTCTTACTCGACCCTCCGGCAGCGTACGCGGAGTCGTACCCCTCGCTCACGCCGACAACGAGTTTTCCCGGCGGGGAGTGGTACATCCGCCCGGACTTTGGCGACGGCGTGTTGGTCGCGACACATCGACACACCGAGGCAACCGATCCCGACACCTACGACAACACCCCCGACGAGGAGACGATTCTCGAACTCGTCGAAGCATTCGCCGACCACGTCCCGGAACTCGCAGATGCGGGCATCAAAGGCCAGTACTGCGGCGTCTACTCGACCACCCCGGACCACGACTTCATCATCGACCAGGCCGGGCCCGAGGGCTGTTACCTCTGTTGTGGCTTCTCCGGTCACGGATTCAAACACGGACCAGCGGTCGGGAAACTCACGGCCGACCTGGTGCTCGAGGGCGAGAGTGACCTGGCCGACCTCGCGTACTTCTCGCTCGAGCGTTTCGACGACGATCCGGCCGGGAACGGCCTCCCGGCGGACAACATTTGATACTGTCGGCTGTCAGCCGTTCACAGTTCTTGCCCACTCGGGTAGTGAGAACCGTCACACAGGTATAGCCAACAGTCTGGGCCGGTGTGGTGTTCGAGAGGGAAGCGGGTCGCCAGTGGCACCCACGACGGGTGGTTCAGGAACGTCCGTGTCCGGATTGTTCGCTCGTGGATTTATATTGACAGCACACTATGACGACGTGTGGAGTTCGACGTCGACCTGTCGCGGTTCACTGAACCTTCGGTGTCAGCAATGCAGTGGCTCGTGCTTGCCACGGCATATTTCACCCTGATACTGTTCGTTATCGGTGTCTTCGATCTGTTACTCGGGTTGTGGAACCTGGTCGCCAGCGGCGAGTTCACCGACCCGCTCGCTGTCGTCGAACTCTTGAACACCGTCCTCTTGCTCTTGATCATCGTCGAGGTCCATCGAACGCTGATCGCGTACGCTCGTGACGAGCCGGTCGTGCGGATCGTGATCGGGGCCGCGATCATCGCGGTCGCTCGAGAGATCATCAGTTTCCGGATCGACGAGTTCGAGACGACGACCGATGCCCTCGTCGCCGCGAGCGGGTTCGGCATCCTCCTCCTCGGACTGGTCGTCGCATACTTCGTCGTCCGGTACACCGAGGCCATGGATACGGCAGACCAGCCATGACTCCTCTTTGGAACCGACGGCCTGCCTCTGCACCACTGCCTCCCCACCGGAGCGGCCCGTCGTGGGAGTCACATCCCGCCTTGAGCGACCGGGGGCTATCGAGGTGATGTTCGATACGGCCGCGTCGCCGTCGAATCGCGCGTCGAGGCACAACGCAACCGGCCACCAGCACTCCGCCTAGTCGGCAACCGGCTCGGACCCTTGGATGGACACCGGTCCTATCGTTTCAACAGCCAGACCAAAACGGGCATAACCGTTGCTGTCTCACACCCTCATACGAGCACATCTCATGGTCGAAAAACGAGAATACACCGGCGAGTACCCGGAAAAGCGGCTGTATTTGCCAGGCCCGACTGACGTCCGACCGGACGTGATTCAGGCGATGGCCGAACCGATGTTCGGACACCGGATGGACCGGATGACCGACCTCTATACGACGATCGTCGAGGACACCAAGGAGGTCCTCGGCACCGATAACGAGACGATCATCCTCACGGCCTCCGGCACCCAGTTCTGGGAGGCCACGACGCTGAACCTGGTCGACGAGCACATGCTCGTTGCCACCTGTGGCTCGTTCAGCGAGCGCCAGGCCAACGTCGCCGAACGACTCGGTAAATCCGTCGACCGGATCGAGTACGAGTGGGGCCAGGCAGTCAAACCCGAGGACATTCGCAAGGCCCTCGAGGCGAGTGACAAGACGTACGATGCGGTCGGTGTCGTGATGAACGAGACCTCGACGGGCGTCCGGAACCCGGTGGAGGAGATCGGTGACGTGGTCGCGGAGTATCCGGACACCTCCTTCGTCGTCGACGCCATCTCCTGTCTCGGTGGCGATTACATCGATATCGAGGCCCACAACATCGACGCTATCTTCACCTCGACCCAGAAGGCCTTCGCGATGCCGCCAGGACTGGCGGTCTGTACGGTCAGTGACGCGGCCTACGAGCGCGAACTGGAGAAAGATTCGGCCTCCTGGTACGGTGGGTTCCAGCGCTGTCTCGACTACTACGAGCGAAAAGGCCAGACGCACTCAACCCCCGCGATTCCGATCATGCTCGCCTACCGGACGCAAATGAAACACATGCTCGAGGAGACACACGAAGCGCGTGATGCTCGCCATCGGGAAATGGCCGAGTACACCCGTGACTGGGCTCGAGAGCATTTCGACCTCTTCGCCGAGGAAGGGTACCGGTCACAGACCGTCACCTGTGTCGAGAACACCCAAGGGATCGACGTCGCGGCGACGATCGAGGAAGTCTCCAACACGTACGACTTCGTCTTCTCGAACGGCTACGGCGACATCGGCGAGCAGACGTTCCGAATCGGCCACATGGGCGAACACACCCTCGAGACGATCAAAGAACTCACCGACGCGATCGAGGACGTCGCTGGATTGTAGCTGCCACGTGAGTGCGCACATCGCTGGATTGTACCCCCGCGGACTGTGGATATCGCTGATCTGAACGGTGACTCGAGGACGAGGGCTCGATGGCTGGTTTTCGACGTCGTTTTACACCGAGTGGAAGGCCCCGCTGGTCGGTTTCGAGCCTCAATCCGCTCGTGACCCACTCGAGAACGAGAACGGCTCGAGGTCGTCTCTGCGTCCGCGAACGAACGTATGGTGGCCGATAACGTGGGCCTGTCCCGAGACTTCCGGCGTCGTCACGGTGTAGCCCTCACGTGCTCGAGCCTCGAGCAACCGGCCGGTGAA
>PUKM01000002.1 GCA_003552325.1 Natrialbaceae archaeon
CGACGAACGAGAACGGATCATCATGTCCGCGCTTACTCGCGCCATCGCGAGCGGTATCAACGCCAGGGAAACGAGTCGCATGCTGGCAACCGATGCCGTCGTCGCCGTCGAAATAACGATCACTGACCCCGCCCTGGCACCAGTCGTAATCAGCCGTGAAACCGGGGGGAACCTCGAGTATCGCCGCTCCGTACACCGGACGGGCGACGATACGGCCTCGCTGTTTACCGCCACTGGAAGCTCGGGTGCGGAACTCGAGGCCGTCGGGGAGACGATCGACGGTGGATTGACCGTCCTGGTCGAACGCGACGACCGGACGCTGATCGAACTGACAACCGACGACGACCTCGTGTCGTGGCTCTCAGAACGAGGGATCATGGTGCGGTCTATCGAAGCCACCGATGGCAGGGCACAGGTCGTCCTCGAGATTCCGCATTCGACGAACGTCCGGAGCGTCGTCGAGGCCGTCGAGTCACGCTATGACGGCACTGACGTACTTTCGTTCCGTCAGCACGAGCGTGGCGGTGAGACCCGCGAAGAGTTCGCCGCCCACCTCGAGGAGACACTGACAGACCGGCAGTTCGCCTCCCTCCAGCGGGCGTATCTCGGTGTCTACTTCGAGTGGCCACGGCCGACGACCGGTGAGGAACTCGCCGCGTCGATGGACGTCTCTCGACCGACGTTCCACGAGCACCTTCGGAGTGCGGAGGCGAAACTCTGTGAGGCCTTCTTCGGGGATGAACACTCAGGAGAGAGTCCGTAATGCACGCATAGCACGTCTCGCGCAGCGCTTACCAATTTCTAGTCGCACCTTATCGCGAAAAATCAGGTCGGACGGTCACCCACGTTTATACACTGGTTGCTGGTTCGATGGTGCATGCTCGACATCCCGATGCAGATCGGTGGCGGTGGCTTCCTGTACTGGGCGCTCATCTTCTTCGTCCTGGCACTCCTCGCTGCAGCGGTTGGCGCACGGGGTGTCGCCGGAATCAGCATGGAAATCGCCCGCATCTTCGTGTTAATCTTCATCATCCTCGCCATCGTCGCCTTGCTCCTATGACATCCTCCCCGGCGTGAACGCCGGGGTAGCCACCGGTCTGCTCCCTTCCCGAATCTACGCCTGGGTACCCCCACTCGAGGATGCAATCCGGCAATGTCCGTGAGTAAAACCGTTCTCACTGCTGACGTCTCTCGAGTGAGGGCTCGTCGTGGTAACCAGTAGTAGTTTCGCGTGGGTGGCAACGACTAACTAGGTTCGCGGTGTATAGAATGTACAGGGATTACCATGACAGAACTCGGCGGTTTCCAAGACAGGGTGGCCAGAGTCGATCTCTCGGACGGCTCGGTGGGCTACGAATCGATCGATGACGAAGACGCCAAGAAGTATATCGGTGCGCGCGGTCTGGGCGTCAAGTACGTCTTCGAACAAGGTCCCGAGGTCGATCCGCTCGGACCCGATAACCTGCTCGCGTTCATGAACGGGCCGCTCTCGGGAACCCAGGTGACGATGTCGGGGCGCATCGCCGTCTGCACGAAGTCGCCACTGACCGGGACAGTAACCGATAGTCACCACGGTGGCTGGTCGGGTGCCCGGCTCAAATGGGCGGGATTCGACGGCCTGCTCTTCGAGGGACAGGCCGACGAACCGGTGTACGCCTACATCGAAGACGGCGAACTCGAGTTGCGCGACGCCTCCCACCTCTGGGGGAAAGGCGTACACGAGACGCGTGACACGCTCGAGGACGAAGTTGGTGGGGCGTACGGCAAGAATCTCTCGATGATGGCGATCGGGCCGGGTGGCGAAAACGAGGTCAAGTACGCCTGTATCGTCAACGAAGACGACCGGGCGTCCGGGCGTGGGGGCACGGGCTGTGTGATGGGGAACAAAGGCCTGAAAGCGATCGTGGTCAAGTCGACGACGAAGATGCCCCAACCCGCCGATCCGGAGACGTTTAAAGAGGGCCACCAGCAAGCGATGAAGGCGATCACGGAATCCGACGTGACCGCCCCAAACGAGGGTGGCCTCTCGCTTTTCGGCACGAACGTCCTGATGAACATCACCGAGGAGATGGACGGGTTGCCGACGAGGAACGCGAGATACACCTCGACGGAATCCATGCGTGACGATCTGGGCGCAACCCTCGACGCCGAGGAGGTCTCTGGTGAAAACGTCCGGGAGAATATCTTAGTCGACGAACCGACCTGTCACTCCTGTCCCGTCGCCTGCAAGAAGGAAGTCGAAGTCCAGACGATGCACAAAGGCGAGGAGATGAACGTCCGCATGGAGTCGTACGAGTACGAATCCGCGTTCGCACTCGGCCCGAACTCCGGGCACACCCAGCGTGACGACATCGCGCTCATGATCGACCGCTGTAACGACATGGGCGTCGACACTATCGAGGTGGGCAACATGATGGCGATGGCGATGGAGATGACCGAAGAGGGTCGCCTCGACGACGTCGGTGGCCTCGACTGGGGCGACTCCGAAACGATGATCGACATGATCGAACGGGTCGCCCACCGCGAAGATGGGCTCCCGGACCTCCTCGCGGAGGGAGCTGACCGCATCGCCGACCGCAAAGACGCCACCGGTAACTCACTCGCGGTCAAGGGCCAGACCATCCCGGCGTACGACCCACGCTGTATGAAAGGGATGGGCATCGCCTACGCCACCTCGAACCGTGGAGCCTGCCACCTGCGCGGATACACCCCAGCCGCCGAGATCCTCGGCATTCCGGAACCAGTCGATCCCTACGAGTGGGAAGGCAAAGGCGAACTCACGGCCGCCTTCCAGGATCTGCACGCCATCTCCGACAGCTTCGACATCTGTAAGTTCAACGCCTTCGCCGAAGGCATCGAGGAGTACGTCCTCCAGTACAACGGTATGACCGGCCTCGACGTGACTGAGGATGAACTCCTCGAGACCGGCGAACGGATCTACAACCTCGAGCGCTACTACAACAACCTCGCGGGCTTCGACGGGGTGGACGACTCCCTCCCTGCACGCTTCCTCGAGGGCGAGGAGGGCATCCCCG
Source organism: Natrialbaceae archaeon (assembly GCA_003552325.1). Classification (GTDB taxonomy): domain Archaea; phylum Halobacteriota; class Halobacteria; order Halobacteriales; family Natrialbaceae; genus Natronosalvus. The sequence goes on from PUKM01000002.1 coordinate 3,036, forward strand.
GCCAGGGAGCCAGCGAGGGTGAGTTCTGTGAACTCGAGGAGATGAAAGCCGAGTACTACGATCACCGTGGCTGGGTCGATGGGGTCGTTCCCGACGAGAAACTCGAGGCGCTGGGTATCGACCTGGGTCCTGGGACGGGCGTCACCGTGGGTGATTCGGCGGCACCAGCTGACGACTAGGGGCTAGCGGCTGACGTCTCACACAGCCGCCGACCGGTATCGCCAAGTACCCACACTCGTAACGCTCACGTATGACGACGGTCGCACTCCTCAATACGATCATCGATGATTTCATCGAGATGAACAACCGCTTTATGGACGTCGCGATGGGCGAAGGCCTGGCTCCGGTGTTGATGCTCGTGGGTGCCATCCTCACCGTGTTCGCACTGGCAGTTTTCGGCGTGTTGACCCTCGGGGCGATCGGGAGCCTGTTCGTTTCGAAATAACCCACGTATTCGATTATCCCTCGTCAATAGCCACCTCGAGCGCCCGCGCCGCCTTCGGAATCGCCGCCTCGAGGTCGGGGCCGAGCGGCGAACCGACGACGACTCCGTCGACGTGCTCGAGTGCGGCCTCGAACCGCGCAGCCACCGTTTCCGTCGTGCCCGCGACGGCAAAGGCGTCGATCATCGCAGGGGTGACGGCGTCGAACGCAGCCGTCAACTCACCGGCCTCGAGGTGGGCGCTGATCGTGTCTGCGACCGCCGAATCCAGGTCGTGGCGCTCGAGCACCGGCGGGGCGGCCCCACCGGCGATGAAGGCGACGGGCGGCCGGGCGGCCTCACGGGCTGCAGCCTCGTCGTCAGCGACGCTGACGCTGGCGAAGGCGAGGGCCTCGAATGGACCGTACTCCTCGGGGCGGTCCTCACCGCCAATCGCGAGTTGGTCGGCGGCCCACTCGAGGTCACGCGGATGGGACGCGTTTATCAACACGCCATCGGCGTGTTTGGCGCTCATTCGGAGCATGTGTGGCCCCTGTGCCCCGACGTAGACGGGGATGGACCGGGCCTCGAGGTTGAGCGAGGCGTCTCGAGCGACGAACGTCCCCTCGTGGTTCACCGTTTCCCCTGCCCAGAGGTCTCGGGCGACCGAAAACGCCTCGAGGACGCGTCGAAGCGGCCGTTCGTGGTCGATGCCGAGGTTGGCGAGGGCAGAGCGATCACCGGCACCGATGCCGAAGACCCCGCGGCCATCACTCACTTCGTCGATGGTCGCTGCCCGAGCAGCCAGCGGGACTGGATGGTCCTGAAACGGGTTGCTGACACCAGGTCCGAGGGCGATTTCGTCGGTCGAATCGGCCATCCGCGAGAGCGCCACGAACGGATCACGATTGAAGTAGTGACTGCTCGCAAATGCGACGTCGAAGCCTTCGTCTTCGGCCAGTGCAGCCAGCGAAGCGAGGCGTGCTGGTGGGTGTTCTGGCGTCAGTTCGATTCCACGGGTCGGACGGTCGGTAGGGTTGAGACTCATGCTGGATCGTAGCTCCACTCACGCAATGCCTGACGGACGAAATCGCCCTCGAGGTCTCTGAACAGTTCGTTACTCCCCTCGAGGTCACCGAAGGCCCAGTCGCTGACGACGACGGCGGGCGTGCCATCAGCCCCTTCCCCGGTGACGAGGTTCGCCGCCGACGCGAGTTCGTCGACGACCGACTGGACCGTGACGCCGAGTTCCCGGCCATCTCGGTCGCGTTCGCCTCGCCAGTCACGGCTGGCGGGCATGCCCGCCCAGCCGAGGGCGACGCCACGCTGTCCGTGTCGGAACGGTCGCCCACAGGTGTCGGTGACGATGACCGGCACGTCCTCGATGCCGTGGGCAGCGAGTCCCTGGTGAATGCGCTCGGCGCTTTCTGAGGGCCGTTTGGGGAGCAACAACAGGTCGTGATCGGGCACGTTCGATCGGTCGATACCTGCGTTGACACAGACGTGCCCAAAGCGTGTCTCGGTGAGCAAGAAGGGCTCGTCCATCACGAGGTCCGTACTCTCCTCGAGGACGGCCTGGGCAAATCGTGGGTCTTTCCTCTCGCCCGTGAGTTCCTCGAGCCGGGAGGCGATCTCGCGGGCACGCGGCCCCGCGGGAAACGCCTCGAGGTCGACACCACGGTCTTCGGCCTTCGAGACGACCGTGCTCGCCACCGTCAGGACGTCCCCGGGCTCGAGCGTCGCCCGGTCGGCGATGAGCGCGGCGAGGTCGTCGCCCGGACGAATCTCGGGCAGATCCGGGACTGCGCTGAGTTCCATACCGGAGGGTGGGCCAGGGACGTAAAAAGTACACCGTCACCGGAGACGGATGCCAGCAATCCGTGCGGGTCCCGAAAGCGATAGGTGTGGATGCTCCCTAAGGTCGTCAATGAGCTCTCGGACACGGTCGTCGGAGACGGAGTCTGACTGGCGAGAAACGATCGACGACGTCGACGCCGCCATCATCGACGGCTATCAGAGCGGCTTTCCGATCACCGAACGGCCATTTGCCGTCCTCGGCGATCAGCTGGGTATCGACGAATCAGCCGCCTTCGAACGCGTCGAGCGGCTTCGAGCCGACGGCATCTTCCGGCGGTTCGGAGCGGTCCTGAACCCACCAGTGATCGGTTCGTCGACGCTCGCTGCCGTCAAGGCTCCCGAGGACCGGTTCGACGAGGTCGCAGACGTCATCAACGGCTATCGGCAGGGCAACCACAACTACGCACGGGACCACGAGTGGAACATGTGGTTCGTCGTCACCGCGGGTTCGAGGGCGAAACGTGACGAGATCCTCGAAGACATCGAAACACGGACGGGCTGTACCGTACTCGTCCTCCCGATGCTCACCGACTACTACATCGACCTCGAGTTCCCCGTCGTCAACAGCGATCGCTTCGCCCGGGAATCACTCGAGGACGGAACCGACGCGAGCGCCACTCGAATCAGCGAGGATGCCGCCGGTGACCTCTCTGCGTTCGATGGGGCGCTCTTGCTCGAGATTCAGGATGGCTTCCCCCTCACCCGCACACCGTACGCGGATATCGCCGCCAATCTGACCGACGCACTCGAGCGCCCGGTCGACACCAGCGAGGTGCTCGAGGCGATCGAGCGCCTACGAGACGACGGCTGTATCAAGCGCATCGGCTGTATCGTCAACCACGTCGTGACGGGCTTCAACTCGAACTGCATGGTCGTGTGGAACGTTCCCGACGAACGCTTAGACGAGTGGGGCGAACGAACCGGCTCCCTCCCATCGGTCACGCTCTGTTATCACCGACCACGGCGGCCCGCACAGGACTGGCCCTACAATCTGTTCACGATGATTCACGGCCGCGATCAGGACGTTGTCGACGCCAAAATCGACGAGTTGGCCGCGGAGTATCTCCCCGTCGAACACGAGCGACTCTACTCGACGGAAACCTTGAAACAGACCGGAGCACAGTACGAAGCGCTGGTCGACGGCGAGTGAGACGCCCATAGAAAGTTCCTGCCCGGTATACAGACCGGGCGGTGATGACCGCAATCACCTCGTCTCAACGGACCGATCACCACCACGGCTCGCGATAAGAGGGGAGGATTAATACTTGATCACACCAAGGTTTTTACCAGATGGCTGTGGTGGACGACCGTCGTGAACGCTGTGATGGCTGTGGGCAGTCGGTCGCCCTCGAGTCACTGACGACCGTCACGATGCCCGATGGCGAACGACTGGCGTGTTGTGACGCCTGTGAACCCCACGCCAGAGAAGTCGCCGAAAAACTGTCGAGCGTCGACGACTCGAGCGGCCGTGGGACCTGTGAGGGCTGTCGAAGCGACGTCCCGAAACACGACCTCGAGGACGCCGTCTTGCCGGACGGGACCGTCATTACGTGCTGTCCTGGATGCCTCGAAGAGGTCCCAGGACATGGCAGTGAGTCTGGTGGAGGCGATCGGGCTGAGACGATAGCGACGAACAAATCGGCCGAAACGTCGGACGAAGAGTCGACCGAACTCGCCACCCCGCGGCAACTCTGTAGTCAGTGCCACGAGTGGTGTGACGAAGAACTGTACCACGTCACGACGATCGACGATCGCACCGAGGAGATGTGCCCCGATTGTAAGGCGTTAGCCGAACACAAAGGCGTCGTCAAGTCGATCAAGATGCGACGGGCCGAAGCCAGAGAGATCCTGCGAATCGACGCCGATAGCACCGACCAGGAGATTAGAGAGGCCTTTTTGACCCAGATAAAGTACGCGCACCCGGATCGAAAAAGTGGCAGCGAGTCGGCGTTCAAACTCGTCAAGGAAGCCTACGACCGGCTGAAGTGATCGACCGGCACAACCGCTCGAGACGGCCTCGAGTCTGGACACTGTCCCCGTTTCGTGGTGTTGTACATCCAACGGCTCCACTCAGTCCGCATCGCCACGACCCAGGAATCCGATCGTCGCCGGGTCGAAGTAGTAAACGGACTCACAGGAGTCACAGGTCGTCGTGATCGATTTGCCGTGTTTGTGGAGTTTCCAGAGTTTCGTCTGGCCCTGGGTGATGTCGAGGGTCACCGGGTGGCCACAGTTAGGAACCGTACACGGGAACCGAATGTACCAGTTGGGCACCGACAACGCACCCAGGGGTGCGAGTTCACCCCGGAGCCGACAGAGCAGATTGAAGATCGTAAACGAGGGATTCTCACGATCGATCTCGACGCCTTCGACGTCAGTGATGAACGCACCTCGGAGATCGGCTTCCTCGTACAACGGGAGCACCGGAATCCCCTTGGCGCGTGCATACCCGATCTCCTGGTTGACCCAGCGACTGATCGCCGACCGCTGTGTCAATACCGGGACCACGACGTCGCTATTGGCCAGTCGTCCCTCGAGGCGCTGTCTCGAGCGTCCCGATTCGATCTCTTCTAAGGCGATGTGAACGCCAAAGGGGAAGTTCTTGACCGTCGAGAACAGTTCCTGGACGAGATCGAGGTCTGCAGGGGCATGTGAGACGAATACCTGTTCTCCGGTCATTGTATTTCGTACAAACTAAAAGACAATAACACTTCTTCAAGCTATCTATTTACCCATATTTTCGTGCGTAATCGTATTTAACACACGCTCGGAAAATTCGATCTCAGTGAGCGAGTCGCCAAGACCGGTGATCCACTCCCCACGAACGTGCCAGTCACCGCGCCGATCACCCGACGTCGAGTACGCCCGCGCCTCGAGCCGGCCAGGCTCCCACGAGTCACGTTCTTCTGCCACTTGGAGGATGGTTCGGACCACCAGTCCGACCTCGTGTGTCGTCACTCCCGGCTGGTCGTGAACCATCTCGTACTCGAGGTCGATGTCCGCCCCCGCGATGTCGAGGGCTGTCACGTACACACCCTGACTCATCAGCCGGTTCTCGAGCGTGACCGCCACGGATTGCTCCTGGCTCATCAGTCCGAACCTACGCGTGCACCGATCAAAAACGTCTGGGCGGGTCGTTACAGCGACGAGACGAGGTCGGTGAGTGCAGCCTCCGGATCATCGGCTTTGGCGACGCCACTGGCGAGGAGCACCCCACTCGAGCCGAGGTCACGTGCGGAGACGACGTCGTCGCCGGTCGAAATGCCAGCACCACAGAGGACGGTGACGTCCTCGTCGACTGCCGCTGCGGCCTCGACGGCGTCGGTCACGATATCCGGATCGGCCTGACTGACCGGCGTGCCGGTGCCGATCAGTGCCGGTGGCTCGACGGCAACGGCGTCCGGGCCGAGGGCGGCCGCGGCCCCAACCTGTGCGGCGTTGTTCGCACAGACGACCGTCTCGAGGCCGGCGCGTTCCGCAGCGGCGACGGCTCCGTCGACGTCCGCGAGTTTGAGGCGGTGTTCGGAGTGATTGATCAACGTCCCGACTGCGCCCGCATCGGCGACGGTTTCAGCGAGTGTGTGGCCGGTGTTGCTCCCGTACTCGATCGGATCGACGTGTTGGGCCCACGTTTCGACACCGGTGTCGGCGACGCGAGCAATGTCGGTCGCCTGTGGTGCGACGGCGACTCGAGCGTCTGTCGTCTCGTTGACGTCGCGGGCGGCTTCGGCGACGGCGACTGGGTCGCACGGATAGGTCTTCAGGTTTACCAGAACGAACATACCCGAACAGTGGCTGCTGGAACAAAAATAGTTTCCGAGACGGCGAATCCTTCGGCAATCGAACGGATCGGTTTGTTCTTGGCGCAGACAGAGGCGAACGAAACAGCTATCCGGACTGAATCAGAGCCTCTGTGGAAAATCCTCATCGGTGAGAGCCCGCATGCGTAGTGTTGCATACAGAGAAGGAGTGCAGCACGACGCTTCGGTTATTCCACATCGAAAGGAGTGAAACCACCCGCTCACTGGATGCATATCCAAGCCCTCGTTTTATTTCAACAGCAAGTGGAGCGGTATCGAATGGCGCTAACTCAAATCGACCACGTCAGTGAGGACGACCGGATGGCTGAGTGCATTGACAACTGTTTCGAAGCCGCTCAAGCGTGTGAATGGTGTGCCGATGGATGTATTGAGATGAGTGAAGAGATGGCCCGATGTATCCGCCTCTGTCGGGATGTTGCTGACCTCACAACGATGCACGCTCGTTGGATGGCTCGTAATTCTAGCTACAGTAGCGATCTTGCAGAAACGTGTGCGGATCTGTGTGAAGAGTGTGCAGATGAGTGCGAACAACACGACGAAGAACACTGCCAGGTCTGTGCTGACGTGCTCCGAGAGTGTGCTGATTCCTGTCGTGACATGGCCTCTGCGTAACCATCCCGAGGAAATCGGTGGCCGACTGCAAGGATCAGACGAACAATAGGCCAGAGGGCGGACGCTGGAGGCGAACGCGTCAGCACTCATCCTGCTCACGCTCGATGAAACGGAAATTGCTGATTATCCTAGCTACCATTGCGGGAGTCCTTCCCCAGCATCCGCTTCAACGCTGATGTCTACTGGTCCTCATGTTCCATCGGTCGGGGGTACGAACTCGGAAAGAGATTGGTGTGCGGAGGAGACCGACCCCGTCAGCAGTTGATAGAAATCCCGTGCACCGTCGCTGGGAAAAGACATGGGACGCCGAGCTAGGTGGTGTAGTGTTCCTCGAGGTAGGCCACAATATCTTCACTCTCATAGAGCGTCTCCTCGTGGTTGGTGTCGACAAGGAACGGAATCGAGTCCTCGCCGCCGATACGCTCCATCGCTGCCTGCACCTGTTCGTTGAGTACGTCGCCACCCTCACTGCCGGGCTGACGTGGGTTGTGGATCACGTAGGAGACGCCGAGGTCAGTCAGCGTCCCACGGACCTCGCTGCTGTGTGGACAGCCCTCCGCCTGGTAGAGTTCGAGCATCTCTCCTGTAGATCCGATCCGTGCGGCGATAAACGGTCACCCGGCACGCGAAACCCTACCCCTGTTCGGCGTCGTTAGCATCGTCTCACACGGTGTCCCGCCCGACCGTATTCAATACTGAACTGTGCCCACCCTGTTCATATCCTCGGACTTGCCTGAGAACCGCTCCGTCGTTGTCGTACACTTCCTCGCCGGAGGCAACTGACCCTGCTTCTTTTGGCTGTCCTTTCCCATCTTTTCGGGTTGTTCCCCACCTTCACTCGTATCTTCCTGAAATCCCGGGGACCGACTTGCCACACTCACACACGGTATTTACCGCGTAGTTTCCATCATCGCTGAAGGAATGCAACAGCGCCAAATCAGCATTTCACCCAGTCAGAGGCATCCCCCAACTCATATACAGACACCTCGCAACGCCCTTATACGCCGGGTCATCTATGCCTCTCCATGCACCCGCCCGCCGCCGACACGGTCCTCCTCCGTCACGGCGACCTCAACACCAAGAGCAACACCGTCAAGCGGTACATGGTGGACCTCCTCCTCGAGAACCTCGAGGCGATCCTGGAGGACCGCGCGGTGCCGGGCACGGTCGTGCACGACTGGAACCGCCCGAGGGTGGACGTAGCGTCTGGGGCCGACGTAGCTCCCGTCGCCGAGGCCGCCAGCGACGTCTTCGGAATCGTCTCGGCCAGCCCCGCCATCACTGTCCCCCCCGAACTGGAGGCGATCTGTGCCGCCCTCGCGGAGACGGCACGTGAGACCTACCACGAGGGAACCTTCGCCGTCGACGCCTCTCGCGCCGACAAACGTGTCCCGTTTACGAGCGAGGACGTCGCTCGAGTGGGTGGCCAGGCGGTCTGGGATGCCGTCGAGGATCGGTTCGACCCTGGGGTCGACCTCGACGACCCGGATCACACCTTTGGCGTCGAGGTGCGCGATGAGGCCGCCTACGTCTTCTACGAGCGTGTTCCGGGGCCGGGTGGCCTCCCGCTTCGGTCCCAGGCACCGATGGTCGCCCTCGTTAGCGGCGGGATCGATTCCCCGGTAGCAGCCTACGAAATGATGCGTCGAGGGTCCCCCGTCATCCCGGTCTACGTCTCACTCGGCGAATATGGCGGCCCAGACCACGAGGCACGGGCGATCGAGACCGTTCGAACCCTCGCTCGATACGCCCCGAACACGAACCTCGACGTCTATCGCGTTCCAGGTGGGGACACCGTTTCGCTCCTCGCCGAAACCATGGAGGAGGGTCGAATGCTCTCGCTTCGGCGGTTTTTCTACCGAATTGGGGAGCGGATCGCTGAAACGACCGGTGCAAGCGGCGTCGTCACCGGCGAGGCAATCGGCCAGAAGTCGAGTCAGACGGCCCAGAACCTCGCCGTCACCTCGCGGGCAACCACACTCCCTATTCACCGGCCGCTGCTCACCTGGGACAAACACGAGGTCGTCGAGCGGGCCCGCGAGATCGATACATTCGCCGATTCGACGATCAACGCCGGCTGCAACCGCGTCGCCCCCGACCGCGCTGAAACGAACGCCGTGTACGAACGCTTACTCCAGGTCGAACCTGACGACCTCCTCGAGCGAGCGGTTGCGGCGGCGGCCGCCGCCGAACGGGTCCCGGTCTGAGTGCCGCGAAGGCCGTGGGCAGGTAAGACCGGCTCGAGAGTCCTCAGGGTTCCTCGCCATCGAGTACTGCCCTGACGGCCGTTTCGGTCTCGTCGCCGGGTTCCATCCAGGGCATGTGGCCGTGGCCCTCGAGCTCGAGCAGACACGCATCCGCCATCCGGTCGACGACGGGTTTGCCAACCGTGGGCGGCCAGAACGCGTCGTCGGTGCCCCAGACGAACCCCGTGGGACGCTCGATGTCGACGATCTCCGCTCGAATATCGAACAGGGGATGCATCCGGCCGAACGAGCCCTGCTCGCTCATCAACGACCGTAGGCTGGTCACGTTACCGGGGATCGCCCCGTTGGTCGCAAGCACGTCGTAAAACGCGTCGGGGATTGCTGCCGTGTCCTCAACTAGCAGATCCTCGGCTGACTGACGGGCGCTCTCGAGCGGATCGGCGCGGCTCTGCAGCCAGAACAGCAGGCGGTTGAGTCCACGAACGGTGAGCAACCGCCACATGGGGTCGAACTCGCGGGAGATACCACCAGGCGCACCCACCAGACACAATCGGTCGACACGGTCGTGATCGAGGGTGAGCAAAAACGCCTGTTGACCCCCGAGTGAACTGCCGACGACGTGGGGGCGCTCGAGGCCCAGGGTGTCGAAATACTCGAGCAGATAGCCGATCATGAACCGCCGGAGATCCTGCCCGCGATAGCTCGGGGCCGCCGACAGCCCGCGCCCTGGCCGGTCGGGAACGTACACCCGATAGTCGTCCACAAGTGCAGGGAGCAATGGAATCCAGGTCGCGGCCGTCACCGACACGCCGTGGAGTAAAACGACGGGCGGGTCGGTCGGGTCACCGGCGACGAGGGAGTGCACGGGGCCGACGACATCGGTCTCGAGGACACAGGATTCGAGATCCTCCCCGACCTCGAGGTCGTACTGTGCTGCGAGGTCGGCCTGTGCCTCGGCGTAGGTGCGCTCGGCTTCCGTCGGCCACTCGGTGGGTGCTCGATGGTCCAGTTGTGTCCGTGCGCGGTCGCCAGTCATATGCCTGGATATGACGCGCCGCGGATAAAAACGTCGAGGCCACGTACTGCACCTCCGGTCACCTGTTTGGCCCAGGCCGATAACACGACGACCACCGCCGAGACGAAACCCACATTAGCGAGACACCCACACACTATAGCAGTGACGCGTGTTTGCTTCGTCGGCTCGCCCGACGTAACCCTCCGCTACGAACTCCTCTCTCGAGAGACCTCCCGGGAGGCGCTTTCGACCTACGACCTCCACCAACCCTTCGCGAACTCGATCGCCGTGCGGACAGTGAGTCTCGGGGCAGCAGTCTCACTGTGCAACGATCTCCAGTGGTACCTCGTTCGGTTCGTCGACCGCGTGCTGATTCAGGAACCAAGCGTGAGCGACGACGAGTGGCTCTCGCGTGACCTCGCGACCGCCCTTCGAAACGGCGACCTGACGCCGGAAGAGACGGGCGAACACCTGCTTATTTACGGCCTCGAGGCACCCGACGCGGAACCACAAACAGCATCGGCTGACGATACCGACGCGAATCCGGCCAGCCCAGCCCCGGATGCGATGTCCGCCCAAACCGTCAGCGGTGGACACGAGGGGACGTCATCAGCACCGAGCGATGGGGGTGGAGCAGACGGCACACAGCAAGAGCAATCACCGGGGGAGACAGCACGCTCGAGCGAGCCACCAACCCTGGTCGACCCGCTGTACGTCCGGCGGACTGATGGCGAGATGCCAACGTACGACCTTCGCGACGTCGAGGAGACGCTCGTCGTGCGGTTGAGCGAAGGCGAATTTTTGGGCTGAGGCGACACCGGTTTGACAGTCCATCACCGCGTCTGGTCGCCGATCCAGCGCCTCCAAAACAATCCGTTCTCGAGAGTGATCAGTCGAACAGTCCCGTCGAGAGGTATCGTTCACCGCTATCCCAGAATACCGTTACGACGAGGGGACAGTCGTCCGTCTCGAGGCCGCCATCCGTCTGTGGAACCGAAGTCAACGCGCCGTCGAAGGCATCGGGTAGCTCGGGACACTTGAGTTCCGGTTCGGCGATTTCTCGGGCGGTTTCCCGGGCGATCAGGCTCGAGGCACCACTGGATTGGCCGACCAGGATTCCCTCCTCGCGGGCCAGTCGTCGACACTCGGCTTCGGCGTCTTCGATACTGACGGTCTCGACCCGATCGATCAGGGACGTATCGAGATTGTCACTGACGAATCCGGGACCCATTCCCTGAAACTCGTCCGTTCCGGGTTTCCCCGTCGAGAGGACGGCGTTTTTCTTGGGTTCGACGGCGACGATTTCGACGTCTGGGAACTCCTCACGGAGCCGTTTCCCGATGCCCGAGAGCGTTCCACCCGTGCCGACACCGGCGACGAAGGCGTCGACGGTTCGCTCGCCCACCTGCTCGACCAGTTCCTCGCCCGTCGTCAGGTAGTGGGCCTCGGGGTTGGCCGGATTCTCGAACTGGCCGAGCTGTATCGCGCCGTCGGCCTCGAGGGCATCCGCGCGGGCTCGAGCGGCGTCCATCTCGCCGTCGACCAGTTCGAGGTCGGCGCCGTAAGCGCGCATGAGCTGTTGGCGCTCTTTCGATTTCGAGGCCGGCATGACGATCGTGAGGTCGTAGCCGCGGGCAGCGGCGACCAGCGCCAGGCCGATCCCCGTGTTTCCGCTCGTCGGCTCGACGATGTGGTCGCCGGGCTCGAGGGTGCCGTCGCGTTCGGCGGCGCGGACCATCGCCAGTGCGGGACGGTCCTTGGCCGACCCGCCGGGATTGAACGACTCGATTTTGGCAGCGACAGTCGCCCCCTCCGGCGAATCGACCTGGACGAGCGGTGAGCCAATCGTTTCCAGGATACTGCCGTTCATTGATTTGTGTAGGAACTCGAGACGTAAACCCATAGCGGGCACTGGCAGGTCCTGCCGGGATTTGCCCTAGAGCCCCGTCGGTTGCTCGAGATACGTCGTCTCGAGACCCCACGCGCTGGCTTCCTGCATGAGGGCCCGAACGCCGAAGGTCTCCGTGGCGTAGTGGCCTGCCAGCACGACGTGGATGCCTGCTTCTTTCGCCTCGTGATAGACCTGCTGTTTCCCTTCGCCGGTCACCAGGACGTCTGCCCCGACCTCGAGGGCTTCCTCGAGCCAGTCGACACCACTGCCGGTCACGATCGCGACACGCTCGACCTCGTCGGGACCGAACGGCAGAACCTGGACCGGCCGGCCCCCGGTTTCGAGCCCCGCCTCGAGCGTCGTCTCCAACGAGTCCACCGTGGTTGGGTCGGGGAGGATTCCCGTCTGCCCGACGTGTTCCGGGCCATAGGAGCCGAACGGATCGCGTTCCTCGAGTCCCAGCACGTCGGCCACCCCGGCCGCATTGCCGAGTTCTTGATGCCCGTCGAGCGGAAGATGGGAGACGTACAGCGCCAGGTCGTGTTCGAACAGGGGCGCGAAGCGGTCGTACGTTCGGCCGGTGACACGCTCGAGGCTCCCCCAGACGAGGCCGTGGTGGGTGACGAGCAAATCTGCGCCAGCCTCGACAGCCGCGTCGATGGTTTCTGCGGCGGCGTCGACGGCGAAGGCGACGTGGTCGACAGTGTTCGAATCGGGCCCGACCTGTAACCCATTTGGGCTGCCATCGAGGTCCGCATAGTCATCGGTCCGCAGTTCCTCGTCGAAGCGTTCGACGATCGTCTCGAGATGCATACGGCGTGTTTCGATCCCGGGCCCTTTGATTCAGCCGGTTTCCAGCGGTGCGCCCGTATCGGTGGGAGTGCCCGCTCGAGGACGTTTTGGCATCACCACGAAGAATCCATGCCGCTGGAAACCGCCCCGGTGGGCACCCACGAACGTAACTCAGTCTCGGTACTGGTTGAGCTTGGCCTTGAGGCGTTTGGCGGCCTGTTCGGCCCCTTTCGCGAAGTCCTCGCCGGCACCCTCGCCCGCAAAGATGATCCCCCGGGAGGAGTTTACGAGGCCGACGCCGTTGGCCAACCCATACTCGACGGCGGCTTCGACGTCCCCACCCTGGGCCCCAACCCCGGGAACGAGAAACGGCAGGTCGGGCACCTGTTCGCGCAACGTCTCGAGTTCCTCGGGTTTCGTCGCCCCAACGACGAGGCCGACGTTGTCGTTCTCGTTCCAGAGGTCGGCCAGCGCGGCCACGCGCTCGTACAACGGTTCGCCCGTCTCGAGCTCGAGGTCCTGTAAGTCAGCGCCACCTGGATTCGAGGTCCGACAGAGGACGAAGACACCAGCCTCCTCGTTCGCCAGAAATGGCTGGAGGGAGTCTCTACCCATGTATGGGTTGACCGTGATCGCGTCGGCGGCAAGTCCGCCGCCGCCATCCTCGAGGATTTGGGCGTACTGGCGAGTCGTATTCCCGATATCCGCCCGCTTGGCGTCGAGCAGGACTGGTACACCCTTCCCGTGGGCGTAGGCGATGGTTTCCTGCAGCGCGGCCCACCCGTCGGAATCTTCGTAGAACGCCGCGTTTGGCTTGTAGACGGCGGCGTGTTCGTGCGTCGCGTCGATGATCCGCCGGTTGAACGCCCACCGCGGCAGGTCGTACTCCTGGAGGTGGTCGGGAATCCGCTTCGGGTCCGGATCGAGGCCGATACTGAG
>PUKM01000256.1 GCA_003552325.1 Natrialbaceae archaeon
AGGTATGTCCGTAAGCGACTGGGGAGACTGGCTTCCACGTGCGATTGCATCGGCGACACCGGACGGCGTGTCCCTCTGGTATCTCGGCTGTAACGGGTTCGTCCTCAAGGACGCCGAGGGGACCACGATCTATATCGATCCCTACGTCGGCCTTGGCGATCCGCCACGGACCGTACGGATGATCCCCGTTCCGTTCGACCCCAGCGACGTCGACCACGCCGACGCCATCCTCGTCACCCACGAGCACACTGATCACGTCCACGGTCCGAGTCAGGCCCCGATTCTTGCTGCCTCCGACGCCACCCTGTACGGACCGGATGACAGTCTCGAAGTGGCACTCGAGGATGAAGCCTGGACTGACAACTGGGACGTCTCTGGTGAGCAACTCGAGGAAGTAGCTGAAGGAGACACCATCGACATCGGTGCGTTTACTATCCATGTCGAGCCGGCCCACGACGCTGACGCAACCCACCCGGTGAGTTACGTCATCGAACACGACGCCGGAACCGTGTTTCACGGCGGCGACACCAAACCCGGCGACTCGTTCGAAGCGATCGGCGAGGAGTACGACATCGATGTCGGCATCCTCGCATTTGGTACCGTTGGCACAGTCCCGGACAAAGAGACCGGTGAACCCGTCCGCACCCGCTGGTACAACGACGAAAATCAGATTATCGAGTGTGCGAGTGACCTGCAACTCGAGCGACTGGTCCCAAGTCACTGGGATATGTGGCGCGGGTTGACCGGCGACCCAACCGTCCTGCACCACCACGCAAACAGTTTCGAGTATCCGAGACGCCTCGAGATCGTCGAAATCGGTGACCGGATCGATCTCGCCGACGAATAACACGGCAAATCGGGTGCCGTTCATTTTAAGGTAATGCTAGAGTAACGTGTTGGCCATGAGCACTAGTGACGCTGACGATGTGGTCGAGGTGACCACCGGTGGGGTGACCGTTACGAAGTCCTATACCGCGGACGAGTTTCCCGTGCCTGCGGTCCGATTTGAGTTCGAATCCGAACACGATGAACCGGTTGAGGTTCGACTCGCTGAAGATATTCCGGAGTCGTTTCCGATGGACAGCGTCGGGTTCCATCCGGACTACCACAGCGACCAGTGGACGGCGTTTCAGGACAACCACGTCCAGTTCGTCGGAAACGTCGACCCCGATGAACCACTGGTGACCGTGTACGGTATTCGGCTGAGTGAAGATACGGACCCGGGAGCGTTCCTGTCAGAGCCGACGATTACCGTCGAGGGCGACGATGCGGCAATAGACGCTGACGAGAGTGAAGACGAAGCCGAACTCGAGGAGACCATGATCGAGGATATCGTTGGCGAGGATAGCAACCAGGTCGTCAAAGACATGCTCTCGGGAGAGAGTGAGAGCATTCCTGGACTCGAGGATGACGAGGGCGACGAGAACGACGTGGAGGTTCCAGAGGAACCCGTAGCCGAAGCCGCGGACGAAGACCTCGACTTGCAGTTCGACGAGGACGACGATCTCACAGGTCAGGAGAGCGAAGACACGGATGATACTGTCGAGACAGCGGCCGAGGACGAACCGCCAGCGGATGACGGCTCGTTCCTCGAGGGTGAGAGTCTCGACCTCGAGCTCGAAGACGTCGAACCCGAGGAGGAAGCTACGGCGGACGAACCCGAAGACGAGGCTCCGGACATCGACCTCGGGTTCGATGACGAAGAGATCCCAGCCGCAGGCGAGGAACCAGCGGCTGACGACGGAGACGAGGAGACAGAGGAAGCGCCGAAGATCGAACTCGACCTCGAGGCAGCAGCCGCAAGTGCGGACCTCGACTCGGATGACGAAGGTGAGGCCGAGGAAGACGAAGGAGCAGCGGAAGGAGCGGAACCGCCACAGGCAGAAACCACAGATGACGAACTCCAGGCCGCCGAGGATGATGTGGAGGCCGTCGAATCAGAGGATGACGAGGGTGCCGAAGATGAGGTATCGGAGATCGAATCGGAAGACGGCGAGAGCCTCGAAGATGCGGAGGCCGAAACGGACGACGAGTCGGATCCATCGATCACGGCAACCGAGCGCCAACCGATCACCGCGCAACTGGCCACTGAACTCAGCGAGGGGACGGCTGAAGACGACACCCTCGAGACGATCCGTGAGCACCTCGAGGTTGCCGCTCCCGTGGAAACAGCGACCGAGGACACGGCAGGAACCGGCGCTCTCGAAGCCAAAGTCGACCACTTGCAAGGTCGTGTGGAGGAAGTCGCTGCCTACGCTGGCGCCCTCGAAACGTTCCTCGAGGAAGAAGGGACAGGCGCACAGTTGATCGAGGAGTTCCGTGAGGACCTGAGCGCATTTGAATCCACGCTCGAGCGCGTCGAAGCCGACCTCTCAGAGACCGACGCAACTGTCGGCACGCTCGAGTCGACGACTGAGACACTCGAGTCCACCACGGCAACACTCGAAACGGATGTGAGTGCCGTCGATGAGGATGTCTCCTCGCTCGAGGAGACTGTCGAATCGGTCGACAACGATGTTGGTGCGCTGGAAGACACGCTCGAGTCAGAGACCGAGGCCCTCGAAGGGGCCGTCTCGGACGTCGAGGAGGCCGTCGAGACGGTCGACGCCGAGGTAGACTCCCTCGAAGCGGACGTGACAACGGTCGCCGACGATGTCGAAGAACTCGAGGACGAACTCGAGGATATCCGAGACGACGTCGTCGATATCACCGAGTGGCGTGATCAGCTCGGCTCGATGTTCAACGGCTAACATCGGCGACGACCACAAACGCAATCGGTTTAGGCCCCCATCGCAGAGCTCAGGTCGAATGGGCGAGCGCATCCCGATCGCGGTTCCACGGAAAGGAAGACCACTCGAAACCGTTCTCGACTGGCTCGCGCGGCGACTCGACGTCACCGAACTCGCAGACGACGTCAGCTCGACGCTGCGTCACGAGAAAGCTATCACGAAGGGGCGGATCGAACCCGAGTCAGCCGCCGATAGGTACGAGCGTCTGGCGGCGTACAGCGACGTTGACGAGCCGACCAGCCCCGAGTATACCCTCGTTCGAGACGAGCGGGTAGGGAAACCACGTCGGATCGTCTTCGATAGCGTCAGTATTCCCCTCGAGGATGTCGACGGAGTTGCTGACGGCACGGAAATCCTCCTCGTTGGTCGTGAAGAACCGTTTCGGGCATTGCGAACCCACGAATTCGCACTCGGATTCGACAGCGCAGACCTCGTCCTCGAAGAGGTCGTGACACTCGAGCGTGAGCCACTCGAGCGAATAGCAGATATTAACGCCCGTATCGATCCGGCGGATACGGACGTCGGTGTCGTTGCAGGCCTTGGTGATACTGTCTATCACACCCTGCTGGCGACACCGGACCGGGCGCCGCCAAGTGCGCCGGTGGATCGGACGTTCATCGACCGGTATGAGGGGCCGTTGTGTATCACGGCTCGATACGAGCGACTTGTACAGGCGGTTCTCGGCACGGCAGCGCTCGACGGTGTGGACTTTCGGTATCCTGATCCGACAATCGAGGAGGAACGGGCAATCGTCAATGCCGGGGTCGGCATCTATTTGACCGCTACTGGGTCCACAGCGAGAGACCATGGGCTCGTTCTCGGTGAAAAACTGTTCCCGAGTGAAACAGTCCTGCTCGAAAACGCCGCAGAGGTGACGCCGGAAATCAAAGCCCTGCAATCGGTACTGGTCGGTTCAGGTCCGTCGAGTGAGACGGCACTCGACGTGTCTCCCCCGATACTCGAGTGAACGAGGCTGCTGCTCCGACCCTACCCCTTCACAAGGCTCAGGCACCGAGTCCATCGAGATACGTCTCGACGTGTGCTCGTTGTTTCGTTTCGATATCGGCGACGATATCGGCCATCTCTCGAGGCGTGTGTCCCCAGAGACCCGGATGGATCAGCAACTGTAACCG
>PUKM01000166.1 GCA_003552325.1 Natrialbaceae archaeon
TCGCGCTGCTCACCCTCCGCAAAAAATCTGGACCAAAAAGCCACTCGCTCGCTTCCCTCGCTCGTGGAGTCTACACCAGCGGGGTTCGCTCGACGACCTGCCCATCGTACGTCGGATACTGTTCGACAATCTCCCCATCCTCGAGGTCACCCTCTTCGATCATCTCCTCGAGCAACCACCAGGCGACCTCGACGTGATTCGATTTGACGGTGTAGAACTCTTCAGGGACCCCAAGGGCTTCGAACTGCTCGGGAGTGGCGCGGGTCTTTCCATAGACGAGCGTGCCATCGTCGGTGATATCGTCGAACGCCCGGCGAACCGTTCTGGCCATCCGTTTGAGTCGTCGGCGGTGTTGGGCGGCGTCTTTGAACACTGACGTACAGAAATAGACCCGTGGGTGATCGCCCATCACCTCGAGGATGGCCTCCCGATCGTTATCGACCGCGCTCATATGGCCTTCTTTGAGTTCGAAGCCCTGTGCTTGCATCCGGCGGAAGTTGCCGTGGGACATCTCGAACTCGTTGATGTTACAGAACTCCGCGGCCCCTTCGTCGAGGAACTCGAGGAACTCCGGCTCCGGCCGAATGCCGGGAATCTCGAAGGCGGGGGTCAGTCCCTCCTCGCGAGCGATGTACAGGATCTCCTCCCATTCGGTCCCGTGGAGGTCACCCCACTGCTCGAATGGCGGGTGGAACCGAATTTCGTCAAGTCCCGCCTCGGCGAGGCGGCGCATGTTCTCCCGGCCACCCGTGATACCCGTGTAGAGGTGGGTGTGGTGGTCCTCGCCGAACTCGTCTTTGAGGAGTGAGAGATACTGACAGGTTCGGCCGAGGGCTTCCTGTGGTTCGCCACCCGTAATCGAGGTGCCGAGGGCGTTCATCCGACGAGCTTCGATCAGGACGTCTTCGTCGTCCTCGACGAGGCGTTCGTTCGCATAGACGTCAGTAACGTTCTTGCGGTTCTCGCCAAGTGGGCAGTAAAAGCAGTCACGCTGGTCACAGTAGCCATAGACGAACAGCACCATCTTGCCACCTTTCGCACACTGCTCACAGCCCTTCGAGATCATTCGATACCACCTGTTCCCGCTCGAGCGCCAAAAGTCGTGCGAATCCGCGGGTTCGTGGTGTGTCTCACCTACACACGGCCGTTTGGGCAACTCACTCGACAGCCTCCAGCGCTGGCCATCACCGCTTCACTGACACCGGCGCTCGAGCGCCTCAGCCAGCCGGTCGTAAAACCCGGGTTCGTACTTCGTTTCAGCATCGATCGTCGGACGGGCGTTGGTTTCGTTGACGAGCACACCGCTCTCCTCGGAAACGAGGAGATCTACCCCAAGGAATGGAATGTCGAGTTCCTCGGCCACGGTTTCCGCAAGGCGCCGGTACGTTGCTGGAAGATCGACCCCCGTCGCCGTCGCCCCTCGATGCACGTTGTGTTTCCAGCGGCCACTTTCTCGAGCAGCGTCGGGAAGCTGGCGTTCGACGGCTCCGACGTATTCACCCTCGAGCACCATCACCCGATAATCAGTTGCCTCGGGGACGTACTCCTGGACGAGAAACGACTTGTCGCCAGTGGCTCGGTAGTCGTGGACCAACGAAAGGTACTCACAGATCCCGAGAAACGAATCGAGGTCGTGGGCTTTTGCCACGCCCACCCCTCGCGTCGTGGAGTTCGGCTTGACTACCACGGGCGGGTCGAACGCCTCGTAGGCACGCCGCAGGTCCGACTCGCTCGCGGGATTCGACACGTAGATCGAACGCGGAACGTCGATGTCAGCACGCTCGAGGCGAGCAAGCACCCCCGCTTTGTTCCGAGAGGTCACCACCGCCTCGAGGCCGTTGAGCCAGGGCACCTCGAGGAGGGCAGCAGCGACACCCCCTTCCATGAGTCGGCCCGGATAGACGAAACCGAGGTCGAACGCCTCTACAGCCCAGGGTGGCTCAGTCAGTGAGAGGGTCCGTTCACGGACGGGCACGTGGTGACAGACGATTCCTCGCTCCTCGAGTGGTCCGGCCATCCGCTCGAACGTCTCCTGTCGGTTGGCAACGGCGAGGTCGATCATACCGTTTGCTGCGGGCGACGTCGATATAACAGCTCGTGTCTGTCAGCCCACGGATCCCCCTTGCACTGACGCTCTCAGCACAGCTGCGGGAGCTCCTAAGTCGTGCCGGGAGTGGTGCACCACAGATGGTGTCACGGCCTACTCGAGGGAGGCCAGTGTGTAGACAGTAACGACGGAAAAACGCACTCGCTCGAGGCCACAGTGTTCGAAAAGGCAGGACCGATCAGGAGATCAGTTCTTCTTCGCCCTTCTCGACGACGATCCGACACGGTGGCGTAATCTTGTTGTACGCACGGCGGAAGGCGTCTTTGGCGAAGGCGGCGTCGTCGACGTCACACCAGATAGTGAACAGACGGTCGCCTTTCTGCACACGAGCAGCCGTGCCGACGATTTTGCCGAACGACTGACGCATCCCGTCGGAGACACGGTCTGCACCCGCACCGGTTGCCTGCTTGTTCTCGCGCAGAACCTGGTGGGGGAACTTCCGGAGGATCATCTTGTACTGGCCTTCACCAGCGTTTTTGATCATGTGACGGTTGGCAGACAGCCGGGAGGCCTCGAGGCTGCCGTGGCGGATCTGACACTCCTCATCGGCGATGAGGCTGATCTGAACGGGGTAATCCTCGGGTCCGGCTGCGATGTCACCCATTTTGTGCTGGGCGATCTTCGAGCCAGGAATGCCCGTGATGTACTCTCGGCGCGTATACGCCGGCTTATCGATCTGCCGATACATTGAGGCTGGTTTGTCCGACATGGTTACTTGATGGGAACGAAGCCCACCGTGGGAATAAAGCCTTCGAACCGGCGGCGTGGGCCCGCTCGCAATCGTGTGATGCACTCACAGCCATTCTTCGGGGAGTGGCGTGCCCTCGAGTGATGGTCGGGCCCACACGTCACGACAGCCACAAACTCGAGCGCGGAGACCGACAGCGGGCTTAAGAGCCCTCCCCCGGTAGTGCTCGGCATGAAGAGTTTCCGGATCGGGTCGTTGTTCGGGATCCCCATCAAACTCGATATCACCTTTCTGTTGATCCTGCCGTTTTTCGCGTGGATCATCGGGGTGCAAATCGAACCCGTCGTCGACCTGCTCAACGATTTCATGGGTGCTGACATCGCGAGTGCGGCGATTACTACTGGGACGACACCGTGGATACTTGGACTCGCCGCCGCCCTTGGGCTGTTCGGCGGCGTCTTGCTCCACGAACTCGGCCACTCACTCACCGCACAGAAGTACGGCTTTCCGATCGAATCGATCACCCTCTGGCTCCTGGGTGGCATCGCCGCACTCTCGGAGATGCCAGAGGACTGGCGCCAGGAGTTCAATATCGCCATCGCCGGACCGATCGTCTCCGTCCTCGTCGGTGTCGCCTCCTACGGCCTGTTCCTCCTGACACCGGGGCTACTCGAGGGCGTTGCCTCGCCAGCGGTCGTCGATGGAACGTTGTTCGTCCTCGGTTATCTAGCGCTGTTGAACGTCGCCCTAGCGATATTCAACATGGTGCCGGCGTTCCCGATGGATGGCGGCCGGGTCCTCCGGGCGATGCTCGCGCGCAACCGCCCGTACGCGAAGGCGACACAGCAGGCCGCAAGCATCGGCAAAATGTTTGCGATTCTGATGGGCCTCTTTGGCGTCGTCTGGTTCAACATCCTGTTGATCGCCGTCGCCTTCTTCATCTACATCGCCGCCACGACGGAGTCCCGCCAGGTCACGATGAAAGCCGCGTTCGAGGGCGTCTCCGTCGCCGACATCATGACGCCCACGCGTGATCTCGATACCGTCACAACCCAAACGAGCATCGCCGACCTCATCAACCGCATGTTCACCGAACGCCACACCGGCTACCCCGTCATGGACGACGGACACCTGGTCGGCCTCGTCACCCTCTCGGACGCTCGAGACATCAAGCCGGTCGAACGCGACGCGTTCACCGTCGCGGACGTAATGACCACCGAACTCAAAACGATCGAGCCATCTTCTGATGCCATGACCGCCCTCGAGCAGATGCAACGGGGCGATATCGGACGTCTCCTCGTGGTCGACCCGCATGGCGATCTCGTGGGATTGATCACCAGGACCGACCTGATGACGGCGCTCAACATCATCCGGCAAAGTGGGGCGTTTGCCCCCTCGAGTGAGGCCCACCCCTCGGATTGAGCACGGGTCTTGACGTCCGATTTGAGCGGAACGGGCACCGTGTACTGCGTAATCGTTTTACCGACTCACTCGAGCGCGAGACGGTCGAGTTGGATTCTCTCGAGGGCACAGGTCCGGGTGCTCCTCACGTCTGTTCGTCACAAAAGGTCCGGGTGCGAGAATTGAACCCGACTGCGAGACTCGCTGGCGCTCGTCTCGCGTGGTTCAATCTCGCCTTCCGACTTTTTCACTCCTCGTGATTCTCGTCGGGAAAAAGTCCGGGTGCGAGAATTGAACCCGCGTCTCAGCCTCCACAAGGCTGAAGGATAGTCCACTACCCCAACCCGGACACGCTATGCACCCCTACGTAGTTTCGTCCCTGACTAATACGTTACGACTCTCGAGGGGCCGTGCGATTTGCTCGCGCGCCAGCCGTTCTCGAGGGATCAGAACCCGACGTTGAGTGCGTACGGCCAGGTCGCGTTGCTGACGGCAAGGAACACGAGGGCGGCCCCCGCGCCGTAGACGTTTTTGAGGAAGCTGTTCAGTTCGTTCTGTGCGTCTTCGCCCTCCATATTCCAGAAGTCGTGCATCATGACTGCCGAGACGAAGAGGAACACGGCGAGGCCCCCTGCGCCGATGGCGGGAAGGATACCAGTGATAAGCGAGAGTCCACCAAAGACGAGTAGCCCGCCACTGCCGAGGACTGAGAGCGTCGGGGCTGGAAGCCCCTTGAACTCGGCGTAGCCAGCCATCGCCTCGAGGTTCAGGAAGTGATTGATGCCCAGGTACACGAACACACTCCCAAAGATGACGCGAGCGAGGACGAAAACGAGGTCCGCGCCAGTGGCCTCGAACACTACGCACGCACCTCCGAAGAGAGGGGTGATGGCTGGTGAGTCATTGATAGAAGCTGCATTCGCGATCGATCCATGGTTGGTTGCATTACGTTACCAGGTACGTATTCGAACCTATATATCATCTCGCGAACACTCGCGTCACCAGGTAACACTCGAGTCAGCAGGACCCGAGAGCGAGGAAGATGTGTTCTGTTCCCGGTGACCGGCAACTGACGCGACAAAAAGAGTGGGTGTATTGTCGTTTGCGTTACAGTCCCTCGAGCGCGTAGTAGACGATGCCGAGGAGGGCACCGTAGACGGCGTGACCAACAGTACTCATGAGATTGACGTCAGGGACTGGGGGGTCCATCGGTCCCATGGTCCCGACCCAGATCGGCATGACGACCCAGGCGAGCACCACGCTCAATACGACCCCGTAGGCGACGCCGACAGCGACCAGTTGCTGTGCGGATGCCCCACTGAGGCCGCCAAACCCAACGATTCCGGCGAAAGCGACACCAAGGATAGCTGCGTGTGCCATATGGATGAGCCAGCCGACTTCGCCTGCTGGCCCCTCGATGCCGTACATCACGGGGATTGCCATCTCCATGATGTTGGTCATTTCCATGGTCATCATCGCCCCAAAAACGAGGCCACCGACAAGGCCGCCAATCACCCCAGCCTTCCAATTCCCGGGCAGTGATTCGTTTTCCGTTACTGTCGAGGTTGCTGTATCTGTCGACATACACGGACAGGTTCACCATGGGAGGAAGAACCAGTTTGGCGACCATGTGTGAGCGATACACAACCGAAACGGAATCATTACCCACGACTGAAGTCGTGGGCTTCCGCCTCGAATACGTGTGAGTATACTGCTTCCTTCGCGACGGAAGTGTTTGCGATGAGTGCTCGATAATACCCGGTGTGCGCTGTGTGGCCCCACTCGAGACGGTGAAACGTTGGGACCGCAGAGGCCGACCCAACCGAGGGTATGTGGGCGATTCGATGACAGTGAGGAGATGGACCGAAACGGCCCCCACCCCAGAAATTACTCCATGTACCCCAGTCCCTTCAACCGATCTTCAACCCCGGAGAAATCGTCATCGACAGTTTCTCCGGAGCGGTCCCCAGAAACATCCGTCCGCGTGACTTTCGTTCCCGTCGGCTCGGCATCCGGTCGGAAGGCATCGAACAAGACTCTCCCGTCGGCGTTGGTTGGTACGGGCTTGCCAATGCCGTGGAGGAGCGTGGGCGCGACGTCGACGACGCGTGCCCCACGGATCGTGCCACCGGGCTGAATCGAGGGCCCCCGACAGAGCATGATTCCTTCCGGCCGGTGACTGGCTGCAGTCGGGCTCGGGTCACCATACGATTGCCCCGTGATCGCATTTCGGCCTTCGTAGGTCCCCGCTCCGTTGACGATCAGGTCGGGCGCTCGGTCGTCGGTCGGGAACAGATCCTCACCATCGTAGACGACGAACACGTCGTTGCCCGCGTCGTCCGTAATCGATTCGAAAAACGTGGTGAGTTCGGCTTTGAGCGACTCGCGTTCTCGAGGGGCAACGATCCCGTCGTCGAACCGTTCGGTGTCGTTGATGTAGCAGTTGCCGGCGTCGTGGACGAACGCCTGGGTCTGCTCGTAATCGACGTCATATAGCGCGTGTTGACCAGGAATCTGGGCAGCAACGGAGTCGACCAGTTGTCTGGGCAGTGCTGAAACGAGGAACTCCTCGGAGATACCGATCCGGCTGAGCGCCGAGGTCACCCGTTCGCGGGAGATGCCCAGACTGGCAAGGGCCCCTCGAGTGCCGTCGTCTTCTTCCTGAACGAGGTAGCCGGCTTCCTCGAGGAAGTGGTTTGGATAGGCGAGTTGGTCGATCGGCCCGAACCCGTGATCGGAGACGACGTAGAGGTCGGCGTTCCGCTCGTCGGTGTAGGCCATCACCTCACCCAGGATGTCATCGAGTTCACGGTAGTGTGCGAGGATCCGGTCGTCGTCCCAGATGAGGTGCTGGAATCGGTCCGGGGCAGTGTACACGAAAAAGAACAGTTCCCACGCCTCACGTTCCATAAACACCTGCATAAGCCGACGCCGGGTGGCGAGGATGTCAGAGACTGCGGTCTCGAACTCATCGAGGCGATTAGCGTACTCGGGATAGTTGAGGCTGATCTGATAGTCGGGGATTCGTTCTTCGAGTTCGTCGGCGAGTTCCGGTGGAGAGGTGAACGTTGCATCCGTCGACGGCGTCATCATCCCGGTGACGATCTCGCCGTTGATATCACTCGCCGGATAAGTGAGCGGAACGTTCCCGACGAGTGCGGGCTCCAGCTGTTCCCAGAGGGGTGGTTGTCGACAATCCTGGCTGGTGTACATTCGATGCGAGTACGACGACGAGAGTTTCTGAAAGCCGTAAATCCCGTGTTTGTCGGGCCACACACCGGTGGCGATCGAGGGCCAGGCCAGTGGAGTCGTCGGCGGACGAGTGCTGTCCAGTGGACCCATCGCCCCCTCCGCACGGAGTTTCGCGAAATTCGGTAGCGTTCCGTCCTCGCTCCAGCGATCGATGAGATTCCAGGGGACACCGTCGAGTCCCAGAACGAACGCTCGAGTTGCGGCTGGCGTAGTAGATCCGCTCATGGATGATATCAGGGCGTCAGCGACGCCTGCTGTGTCCGTCAACGAATAGGGACGACTTTGTTATCCGAGGGCTGCAACCGAGAAACCGTCACGAACTGGGACCGTTCGGCCGCCGTGGAGCCCAACACGCTCGAGGGAGGTGACGACGGAGAGTGCTCGAGCGAGCAGCCCCAGGCCCACTCGAGCGGTGGTATGGCCCACCAACCAGCGGCCAGTCACCGATTAACAAACCTCCGTACTGCAGACCGAAAGCCATGATCGACACATCCAGCAGGGCGACGGTGAGGAACACCCATGGGTAGCGTCGTGCTCTCCGTCGACGCCGAACTCGGCTGGGGATTTCACGACCTCGAGAACCCACCGCGCGCCCGTGTTGAGTCGGGCCGAAACGGCTGGCGGACGCTCCTCGAGTTGTTCGAGACGTACGAGATCCCAGCGACCTGGGCCGTCGTCGGCCACCTCATGCTCGAGGGGTGTGACGGGCGACACGACGACTATCCCGCGCCTTCGGGCTGGTTCGAACGCGAGCGGACAGACTGGGCCGACCGACCCGACCTTCGGTTCGGCCGTGATCTCGTCGAGGCACTGCTCGCATCCCCGGTCGACCACGAGTTCGCCAGCCACTCGTTTTCACACGTGCTCTTCGGTGCGGAGTGGACGAGCCGCGACCTCGCCAGTGCCGAGTATACACGGGCCCTCGAGATCGCTGCCGACTGGGGCCTCGAGCCGACATCGTTCGTCTATCCGCGAAACGACGTCGCCCATCGCGATGCCCTCGCCGAGGCTGGGTTTCGAGCTTATCGCGGACGGACAACAACGCCAGAAGGCGTTCGTGGCGTCGTCGAGACCGGGCTCCGCAATCGTTCCGTGCTGGTCGAACCCGAACTCGACAGGCATGGGCTGGTCAACGTCCCCGCCTCGCTCTTTCTGTTTGGCTTTGAAGGACAACTTCGGACAGTGGCCGAGAGCGTCTGGGCCGACCCAATGGTCCGGACGGCCAAACGGGCGATCGATCAGGCGGCGAACGCACCCGCGGGACAGTGCTGTCACCTCTGGTTGCACCCGAACAACCTGACCCAGCCCCGTGACACCGACCGAATGCGGTCGATTCTCGCGTACATCGATCGTCGACGGGACGATGGGCTCGAGGTGCAGACGATGGACACCGTTGCGGAATCCGTAATCGCTGGCGAAGCGGCGAGCCAGCACGTGGCACGATCGCCGTGAACGTCGACAGAGCGGGTAGGCACCGCCTACACCGGCTGCAGGCTGTCTTTGCCGTATCTACTGTGCCGGTGACTGTGGCTGCTCGAGCGAGGCTTCGTGGTCGGCGTGCAGGTCGCAATCCACGGCCTGTGCGTACACTTCAAGCACGCTATCGGTGATTCGCTCGAGGCTGACGGCGGCGGCTGCCTCCCTCCCGTTCGAACGCGATTCGGCGGTGAGAACATCCCGAAGTGCGGCCACGAGTTCGGCGTCAGTCGCACAGACCTGTGAGGGTGACACGTCTGCCAGCCGTTCACGAACGTCACCGACGTCGACGGCGACGACCGGAAGATTGCACGCCATCGCTTCTTTCACAGCGTTCGGTGAGCCCTCGCTCTTCGAGGTCAGTAAGAGGGCGTCGGCAGCGTTCATGTAGTCGGGCATCCGTTCGTGCGGGACACCAGAGACGGTCCGGAGTGTGACCGGTTTCTCGAGCGTCCCATCGACGGCATCGGTGACTCGTCGCGCTCGTGGATAGTCCTTGACCGACCGTCCCGGCGCGTACGGAAAAAAGACGGTGTACTCGTCCGTGGGCCACCCCACGCGTTCGCGTGCCTGTGCCTGCGGTTCGGGTGTAAACGTGTCGAGATCGACACCGTCGGGAATCACGTGACAGGACTGCCCGAGTTCGTCAGCCATCGCCTCAGACATGACGATGACGGCATCACATAGCGAGGCACAGGCCTGACTGACCGGTTTCACTGGCCCGTGGACGTCAGAGCCCCACAGCGAGAGCACGACTGGTACCTGACGCTGACAGAGCGCCATCGGGGCAGTCAGTCCGTAGTGGGCGTGTATCAGGTCGAACTCCCCACCTCCGGGTGGCCCAGTACGAAGGGCGTCCCGGACTGTCCGCACGAACCGCAGGTATTCGAACGGCCCCCGGGAGGTCTCCGTCGAAATTTCACCGGCCACACACCGGGTGTCGAACCGAACCCCGCGACGCTCGAGGGCGGCTACCTGCTGATTCAGAAACGGGGCGTCAGCGGCGTTCGTCAGCGTAAGGACGTCCATTCGAGTGAAGTCGGTACGGACGATGTCTTTGGTATGGACGCCCTTCGAGTGGGCCGGATGAGGCAATTCGAACGAAGAAAAGGGGTTCGGAATCGTAATCGACGCGAGGACGTACCGGGAAAATCGAGCGATCGGTACTAACTAATGCGCCACAGGCCCTGGTTCTGTTACTGAATCGAAAATCAACTATATAAACCATATTTGTATAATTGACGAAACGCTTATATTGATGTGCCAAGAATCCGCAGTCAAGAGAATCGATGGCACTTCCGAACCTCCTCACCGGGCTGTTCTCCGGCACCGAGTCGGCGTCAGCAGATAGCACACAGGACGGAGCGTCCGTCGACTCCACCCCTTCCGTCGTCCACGAGTGTCGAAACTGTGGACTGACCGTCGACGCACGGACGACGCGTTGTCCGAGCTGTAGTCACGACCAAATCGTCGACTATCCCGTCGATTAGCGCACATTCCACTGGTTGTGTCACTGGTGCGTAGCCAGCTTTCGTACCAATTTTTCCGTACACACACAGACTGTCAGCTATGTCCATCAATCTCGACGAGGTGAACAAACGGGTTATTCACGCACTCATGCAGGACGCCCGTTCGATCTCCGCGCCGATGATCGCAGACGACGTCGGGGTGTCCCCGGCTACAATCAGGAACAGAATCGCCCAACTCGAGGAGGCAAACGTGATCGAAGGCTATCACGCAAACGTCGACTTCGAACGTGCTGACGGGCGACTCCGCAATCTCTATCTTTGCAATGCATCAGTCGAAGAGCGCGAGCAATTGGCGAGCCAGGTTCGCTTGATTCCCGGCGTGATCAACGTCCGCGAGTTGATGGCGGGCCGCCGAAACCTCCACGTGCTCGCCGTTGGGACCGACACGACCGATTTGCGCCGAATCGCTCGAGAGATCGCGACGCTTGGAATCGATATCGAGGACGAAGCCCTGGTCCAATCCGAGCGTGATCAGGCGTACCAGCCGTTTGGTCCCGACGACGAACGGCCACAACCGCTCTCTGAGTACCTCAGCCTCACCGGCGGAACCGAAGTCCTCGAGGTTGCCGTCGCCCCAGACGCGCCGATTGACGGACTCACACTCGAGCTCGCTGGCCGTGAGGGCGTTCTCGATAGTAACGTCCTCATCATCGCGATCGAGCGTGACGGGACGGTGTTGACTCCCCGCGGGGAGACCGTCATCAAGGCCAACGATCAAGTTACCCTCCTCTCACGGGAATCCATTAGCGACGAGGCCCTCGAGGCGTTCACGAGTGGATGAGCCGGGCGTGAAGAGGCAAACGATCGGTTGAGCGCTGGGACGGGAACGCTGGAGAGGAGTAACACAGGACGGTAGTTCGGCGATATGAGATTGGTCTCGTTCCGAGAATCGCGTAAACTGAAACAGACAGAAGAGAAACTGAGCCAACGGTAATCGTGTGTACCGAGGCGTGATGCTGGTGGCTGTCACTGTGTGCAGGTTCTCACCTCCCAGGGTAGTGAGAATTTTGATCGACGGACAGCCGACAGTATGAATCCGCCGACGCCAGTCTCACTTCCAGTAGTCAGGATCGTCCAGTTCCTGGTGTTCGACGAGGACGTCCTCGAGGCGTTCGCCCTCGAGGCAGAGGCCCGGTGGAACAGTGGTATACGATTCTTCGGTGACCGGTCCGTGGACGACAGGGTCAGGTGTTCGTCCCGTGAACAACCGCGGGATCGGTCGGTCCAGTGCGCCGTACACGAGCGGCGGGACGTCAGTCACGACCGGCCGCCCCTCGAATCGCCCATCGGCGGTGTCGATGGCAGGGCCAGCAGCAAACAGGGTTCCGACGCCGGTCTGTACCGCTCCCTGAACCGGGCGAACGGGAGTGCCGTCCGGCGATGGTCGGGCTGAGAGCGTACACCCCGTCCCGTTCGTCGAGACGAGAACGTCCGCGAGCGCCTCCTCGGACGGGCCATCGTATAGATGCTCGCGTTTACACACGAATTCGAACGCCCGATTGCCGGCGGGGTCGGTGACGCCGCGCAGGGTCTCGATGATCGCCTGTCGTGTCGGTTCGTACGATGAGGGAACGACTCGGCCCTCCGGTTCGCGTCCCGCACGGTTGATCTGCACGCCACCGGCACTCGCCCGCGGACAAAACGCCCGTGAAGCCGCCACTCGATAGGCCGAATCGACAGCGACAGTGTTCGTCTCCGGCCACGTGGACCGGCCAGTCACGGTCTGAATCAGTCGACTCACTCCTCGAGGCAGTCTGGGTGTGGCCGCTGGTCGTCGTTCGAGAAACCCGGCGTCAGTGAGGAGGTCGTTGAGGTGGACGACGGCGCCCTCGAGTGGGCGACACCCGGTTGGTGAACAGCCAATGATCGTGGTCCCTGGCGGTGTGTGAGTGAGCAGTGCCTCCACCATCCGATCTGCGGCCCGATAGGCAGGCAGGGCTGCCCTCTCGACCCGTTCAGCAGCCGTTTTCCCGTCCGCAAACAGCGACGGGTCGGCGACGGGGACGTGGACGACGGCCAACTCCCACTCGAGCGCCTCGAGCAGCGACGAGGAGACGCGCTGACGATGCGCGAGGAGCGTCGGCACCTGGTGTGGCCCCTCGAGTTCCGGGAGCGTCCAGGGTCGGTCCGGATCAGGTGGGTCGATTGGCAGACTCGAGACCAGTTGATCGTCCACAGCGGGTGGACGGACCGCTTCCATGGGCGCTCCAGCAGTTCGGCCAGGAACGACGATGCCCGACCCCACTGGTCCCGGTGGGGTGGTCATGGGCAACCCGCAGGCAACCGTGGGCACCGACGGCAGATACTCCCAGAGCATCGGTCGGCGAACTTCGACGGCGCTGGTTCGACGATCGGCACCTGGGTACCCGCAGTTCACGTACTCGTCTCCAATAGCGTGGTGAGTCGGATCCGTCCCCGTCAGCAGTGATGTCCACACACTCGAGGGCGTCGCCGGTACGGTCGACTCGAGCGACGCCGTCAGTCCGCGCTCTCGGAGTCGCGTGATCGTTGGCGTCTCCGCGCTGAATCGATCGAGTGCGGGCGTGTCGACGCCCTCGAAGGCGAGGACGAGAACGGCCATTTAGCCACCTCGCCTCCGTTGCCGGGGTGTCGATTCATCGTGAGACACGGACACCAGTGGGGGTCGCTGGTGACGTGAGGCGTCCATTGAAGAGGCCGCCACCGTTCGAGGGTATGGTTATTACCGGGCTTCGCAACTGCGGGTTCGGCGTACGCTCGAGTAGGGTGAACCTGTGGAACACGACGGATGCCTCGAGAAAACACACACGATGGTGCTCAATCGTCCTGAGCGGAGTCGAACGCGGCAGGACGACCGATCGTTGATGGCTGGACGTCTCGTGTCCCGTCACCGTCGGCTGCAGCGTCGATAACGAGTGGCTGACCCGCTCGAGCACCCCCGAGCGTGACGACACGATGGTCGGTGTCCTCGAGCGTGAGCACGTCACGGCCGTCGAGGACGGTCATTGGATCGAGACCGTCCCAGTCGATCGTCTCGAAGCCGTCTTGGGGCGTAACCAGGATTGCCGCATCGAAGGAGGGGAGGTCCCCTGTCGATGGGGCGGCAAGCGCGGCGAGGTCAACGGGCCTCGCACCGAACTCGCCCGGATCGACCAGTGGATCCACGCCCCACGGAGTCGCCCCACGAGCATCGAGTACCTCGACGATGTCGATCGCTGGGGCTGCTCTGACTTCCGGAACACCGGGCCGATACGTGAATCCGAGCACGAGGACGTCAGCACCGGCCAAGGCGTCGCCATTGGCCGCGAATTCTCGCTCGAGCATGGACACCGTTCGAGTCGGCATCGCCCGGTTTGTCTCTCGGCCCATCTCGACCATGGGAAGTGGCGCTTCCGTGCGCGAGAGCAGGAAATACGGGTAGTAGGGGATACAGTGACCGCCCACACCTGGCCCGGGATCGTGAAGATGACACATCGGGATATGATTGGCAGTCTCGATGACTTCCCGGACCGAAATCCCCAGATCCTCAGCGGTTCCTGCGAGCTGGTTCGAGAGGGCGATGTTGACGTCTCGATAGACCCCTTCGAACACTTTCACGGACTCTGCTGTCGTTGCATCGGAAACGAGATGGACCGCGTTCTCGGTGAGTTCGTCATAGATGAGCGCGGCTCCACGGCCACTCTCGTCGTCGACACCCCCGACGACTTTCGGATAGGCACCACGAATATCACGGAGTGCCGTCCCCGAGGCCGTCCGCTCTGGACAAAATGCCACCCCGAACGCATCCGCCTCGAGTCCGCTCGTTGCAGCCAGATGCGGACGGATCACGTCACGACACGTTCCCGGCGGCAGCGTCGATTCGACGATCACGAGATCGCCTGGCTCGAGGCCACTCGCGATGGCATCGAGTACCGCTTCGACCGTCGAGAGGTCGGGTTCAGGTGGCCCATCACCCGTTTCGGTGATCAGTGTGGGGACGATGACAACGTGTACGCGTGCGTGCCTGGCGGCAGCGTCACCATCGGTCGTTGCCTCGAGTCGACCTGCCCGAACCTGTGTCTCGAGCAGTTCGGGGAGTCCAGGTTCGCCCTCGAGGTGGCACACACCGGCGTTGACGCTTTCGACGACAGTCGGGTCGATATCGACCCCGGTCACGGCACCCGTCAGGTCGGCGTAGACGGCGGCCAAGGGGAGGCCCATCTTTCCGAGGCCGTAGACGGCGACGGGAATCCGCCCCGAACGGAGGGCTGCTCGCTGGTCGCGCTCGGGTTCGACCGCCCCGTACAGGTGCTGGCGATCGGGACCATCCGCACTCATTGGGCGATCAACGCCTCCTCCGCGTCCGCGATGTACTCGCGGATTCTATCGACGGTCTCGAGGGCCGCGATGCCATCTTCGGCCGTCACCGGCGGCTGGTCGCTTTCTCGGACTGCCGCGGCGAACGCCTCGAGTTCTCGTTTCAGTGGTTCGCCGTTGTCGACGCGTGGGCGTTCGACGACGCTCTCGTGGCGGTGTCGGTTGCGGCCTTCGACGGTGACGTACTCGGGGTAGGAGTTGCGGTGGATCAGGACCGATTGCTGGAGGTAGTCGACTTCCACCAGACACTCCCGCGCCGTAACCGTGAGTTTGCGCACCTTCTTTTGGGTCCGACGGCTCGCCCGCAGCGTAACGATGGCACCATCACAGGTCATCGTTGCCGTTGCATACTGACCGTCCGCGGTACTCATCGCCGCACAGACCTCCGAATCCCCATCGAACAGCGAGTGGACGACGTCGATATCGTGGATCATCAGGTCTCGAACGACCCCATCGGTCGCCGTCCGATCGATTGGGGGGCCGAGTCGTTCGGCTTCGATGGCGATGATCTCGAGATCGTCGACGATCGACGCGAGCGTCTCGACAGCTGGATTGAATCGTTCGATGTGCCCGACGCCGAAGACGAGTCCTGCCTCCTCGGCCATCGCCGCCAGTTTGCGTCCCTCCGCAGCCGTCGTCGCGATTGGCTTCTCGACGAGGACGTTGACGCCCGCCTCGAAGCAGGCGCTGACCGTCTCGAGGTGGGCTCCCGTGGGCACTGCAACGGTGACGAGGTCACACGATGCGAGGAGGTCGTCCAGCGGAACCGCAGCCGTCCCGTACCGGCGGGCAACGGTCTCGGCGAGTTCATCGTCGAGGTCCGTAATCCCGACGAGGTCGATTCCTCGGCACTCGCCGTAGACGCGAGCGTGGTTCTCTCCCATCGCTCCCACGCCGATCACGCCGGCGCGAAGTGGGGGTTCGATCTCGGTGTCGGGTGCTTCGTTTGTACTCGTCATAATGACTCCTCGAACGCAGTGATTGCGTCGATCACGCGGCGACAGTCTTCGCGCGTGACGTTCGGGTGGACCGGCAACGAAAGAACACGCTCGGCCGCCCGTTCGGATACTGGCAGCGAGACCGCAGCCGTGCTCACACAGTCGTACACCGGCTGCCGGTGGATGGGCGTCGGATAGTAGACCGCTGAGCCAATGTCCCGCTCCTCGAGCCAGGCTGCCAGTGCATCGCGGTCGTCAGTTGCAATCGTGTACTGGTGGTAGACGTGTTCGGCGCCGTCGGGGACAGTCGGGGTCTCGACAGCGAGCGAGGCCAACCCGTCGTCGTATGTCGCGGCGTTTTGCTGTCTCGCCGCCGTGAACGCCGGGAGACGCTCGAGTTGGGTCCGCCCGATTGCGGCAGCGAGACTGGTCATCCGATGGTTGCTCCCGAGTGAGACGTGCTCGTAGCCGCGGTCACCGGAGACGTCACGCCCGTGGTTCACGTAGCTCATCGCGGCCTCGGCGACCTCCTCGTGTGGCGTGGTGAGCATGCCACCTTCACCGGTCGTCATATTCTTCGTCGGGTAAAACGAGAAACAGGCGGCGTCACCGAGACTACCCACGGGCTGGCCATCGAGTGCCGCTCCGTGGGCCTGGCACGCGTCCTCGAGCACGAACAGGTCGTGATCGTCGGCGAGTTCGCCGAGTCGGTCCATCGCCGCGGGCAGTCCGTACAGGTGGACGGGCATGAGGCCCACAACATCGGATCGTTCTCGAAGAATGCGTTCGACGTGATCGGGATCCATCGCGTACGTCTCGGGATCGATGTCCGCGAA
>PUKM01000218.1 GCA_003552325.1 Natrialbaceae archaeon
CATGCCCTGTGTAGGGAATGAAATCTACATGGCATGGCATCTTCTCAGCCACTTTGGAGAACTTCTTATTGAATGTTTGTATGATGTCATCAATACGCAAAGGCATCTTCTTCCCAATCAGTCTTCAAAGTTTCGTATCTATATATAATCACGTCGATATCCCTAAGAGATAAATCGATGGGTTCAGTAGAAGAGAACCAACGGCGGATATATGAATTAGTCATTTTTTTATCCCCTAAGTCCTCTACATGGGAAGGGACTTGCATGAATTTGGTATTCAAGTCCGCTTGTTTGAACTCCCGTGCTAGCTTATAACCTGGTGCATCGTTATCAGGGATCAATACCACGTAGGGGAATTTACTCAATAGATACTTCTTTACCTCTGTCAATGAAGAACCAAACAAGTAAGTTGTGTTGGGCTCTACAGCATACAAGCGCGCCGCATCTACTAACCCTTCACAGATGTATACAGGCTTAGTCTTATCTAGCTCTTTGTACCTGAAGATGAAGTCCATTGGTTTAATGTATAAGGACTTGAGCTTGCTCTTGTTATTGACTGCCCTTGCCTCTATTGAAAGCCAGTTACCATCAGGGCCATACAACGGAACAATTACTCTTCTGTGTACGTTCAATTGACTGGGCTCTTCGCCTTCTTCCACTTCATATCCAGAGGTGTACTTGACATTCATCGCATACTCAAAACCCCAATCCTCCGCCGTCTTTTCAGGGATACCCCTATCTTGCATCCATCTTCTAACATCGGCGGCTTTATGCCATGGAAGGGTATTACCTTCCTGAAGAGGTTGTTTCATCTTTTTATACTTCTCAATCACATCCACAGGGGATTCTTCATTTGCATACATCTGAGCCATGCGCATAAGCATTTCAGGTGTGTCTTGTTTGAAATCAAACTCCTTTTTGGAATCTAATCCACCAACCCAATGTCGCGCGCCTTTCCCTGTCAGCTCGTATACCAATTGAGGTAATGTGCCGCTTTTCTTACAGGAGTGGCAATAATAAACACCCTTGCGTAAGTTGACGCTGAAAGAAGGGTTCTTGTCATTATGGTAAGGGCAATGACATCTGGCTGAAGAAGATGTAACGTTTTTTATCTTCACCCCAGATGCCCTCAACAAGACCTTATTTTGTTCAGGCGTCAAGAACAGACGTTGTGTAGGAGAATCGTTCATGTCTATATAATCAAGGGTAAGATGAGCTAATGAATAGCGTGTTGGCCTATTCGCTCAATAGTAGGTAAGTTAGTTTTTAGATAATCATGAATGTCTTTCTTTCTTCGTCGTCGAGGGTGGCTACCACCGTTGTGGAGATAACCACCCGTCTCTAACATCTCATTCATGGCTGCTTTGAGGGAAGGTTGTTCCTCAGGCGCTGCTTCCAATCCATAATGTATAAGCTGACCCTTTTTAGTATCAAGAACATAATGAATTCCATATACTCTGAGGTTGTCCTTGATTTCCCTCCATAGACGGGTACCTTTCTCTATAAGCTCAGACGACTCGAGGAATTCCATGAACTCCTCTTCGGTGAAGAAATTCTGGGGGTAGTCGTCAATGTCGAAAAACACCTTGACAACATCCTCGAGTCGCCCTCTTCTTTGTACCGGTTCTTTGACGAACCTAATAAATCGGTACGTGTTCATTATCTCTTCTTTTTCCCACCTGCACCGCGCAGCTGTCGCATGGCCCATTTCTTTGTCGTCTTCATGTCGATGCCGTGGCGCTTACCTGTTTCCCAAGCAACACAAGCGTTTCGGAATTTACGGAAAGTCAGGATTACCTGCATTCCCAGTTTCCTTTCAATCGCCCATCTGTTTCGACGTAAGAATTCAAGAACTTCCTTTCTCATCTCAAGATCCACATTCGGAATCTCAATCTTATCCAAAGCCGTTTCAATCAACGCCAAAATCTGGTCGTAATCGAATACCATGTCAATGCTGTAGCATCTGTCATCAACGGCGGGTGGTACTTTGAGCAAGTTTGAAATGAAGATCATGCGAGAACGGAAATAGAAGTCTTTGATTGACTCTCCCTCTTCGTCTTTCTTGGCCTCTTGTACGTTGGCTTTGCCAAGGTCATACCTCTTAGATGCGCTTTCAAAAATGACATGTCCACGTTCATCTTGATGTACACGCGCTTCCTCTACATCTGGCAGGAACCCTTCATCAGCATCAAGATGCGGCATTTCATCAATATCTTCCTCTTCTTCTTCATCATCTTCAGCAAACAACGCACTTAGGTTAGCACGAGTATAGGTAACGTGTCTATCCTCAATCTCAGTGTTCAAAGCTCCCTTGAGATAGTTAGCCGCTGTCTGGTCTTCAAGAATCTTGTCATTATCATCTAAGACCAAGATAGTGTTCTTCTTATTATCATACAGCAATTGAAGAAGACCTGTTGAACCACCAATACCACCTGTCTTGCTGACAACCTTCTGACCCGTTCGTTCGAGGGCTGCTTTCTCTTCTTGGAAGATTTTTTTCACAGAACGTGACTTACCTACACCGGGTGAACCGTAGACAAACAATGCCCATGTATTAGGAGAAGCATGAGCCATCTCACGAAGCATAACCTCAAACTCTTCAAACTTCTCAACAGCTTCACCTTGTGCTTCATCTTCAAACACATCCGCATCATCTGGGTGGTATAGAGGTTCTTCTGGTTCAGCAGGACCTACTTGATAAGATTGGGCTCCGCCTCCAACGGTGGGTGATTCGCCCCCTTGTGCTTGCCATACCTTCCGAGCATTATTGAACATGGTTTGTGAACCAACCGGTTGGTTATTGGCTGTGGCCCATCTCACGTAATCTGTGAAGTCACCGCCTTGTGTTTTCAGGAACTCAATCACCGCATCTCGTTTTGATGCCTCTTTGATGCGTTTGGATGCTTCAGCATACTTGTAAGCCTCAGCAATCATACCAGGCACTTCTTCAAAATCATCAGCGGTGGCATCAGCACTAAGCATCTTATCGCCAACAGTGTTGACTAGCTGCACAATGTTCACATTAGGGCTAATGGAAATCGTGATGTCAGGGTCATCCATTTCTTTGATGCCCTTATACAAGTCCACGCAAACAACTTTTGTTGAGCGGTCTTCCAATGAAAATGTCACACGGAAAGAAAGGTTGGGGTCACTTGTCATTGAGAAATAGGCTACATAGGAATCACCATTTCTCTCGAAGTAATAAGGTACGCTACCAGGATAAGCTTCTAATCCTGCCTTGCGCGCCATCACTTTAGCTACTTTATCTGCTAGCTTTTGTTGTTCCTCATCACTTCTCTGTAGAAAGGAAGCCTCATGAAGAACTGCGTGTTTCGGGCTAAAGAAAGGGGCGGGTTTGTTTGCTTGTTCAAATAATGTCATATTTTGGACTCTCTCTTATAGGTTGTACGTCTAAGGCATGGTGCCTATGAAAATTAGTGTACTATAGGAGAGAGACCAGAATCAGGATTCTTCTTTGTTCATGAGCTCTAAAGCGCGAGCAAATGGAGAGTTATCTCGGTTTCTATGGGCGTGAGTGTCTTTGGTATTAGCAGCATCTTCTTCTTGCTGCTTACGGATAAGGTTCTCACCTGTGGCTGTACCTAACACAATTTGCCCTTCGGAGGGGTCAATAAAGACAGCCACAATGTTATGGTCTAAACGTTTGAGAATCTTCTTTTGTTTGCGGGTAAGGTTCAGTACATCGGGCTTTGTTTGCCACTCAACGATATCTCCCACTTCTGTGAGAGGGTAAGTCAACAGTATAGGTTGGGGTCCTTTTTTCTTAGCCATACAAAAAAATCACCCAGGCCGAAGCCTGGGTGAATCTCCTCCTTACTCTTCAATCGACTTTTGATCTTTGTTCTTCCCCAACTGAATCCGGTGAGGAGCGAAGTCTTCGTTACG
>PUKM01000017.1 GCA_003552325.1 Natrialbaceae archaeon
CTATGCTCACCGACGAGTTCGGGCGTGAGGTTTCCGGGGTCCGCGTCTCACTCACCGACCGGTGCAATTTCGACTGTATCTACTGTCACAACGAGGGCCTCGGTGATACGCGTGGCCCGCTCGAGGCCCAGGACGACGAGATGGACACCGATGACGTCGTTCGGTTTCTCGAGGTCGCCGCCGAGTTCGACGTCGACGCCGTCAAGTTCACTGGTGGCGAGCCGATGCTTCGGGACGACCTCGAGGAGATTATCGCCCGAACGCCCGATTCGATGGAGGTCTCACTGACCACCAACGGGACCTTTCTCCCCGAGCGCGCCGAGGGCCTGGTCGAGGCCGGACTCGAGCGTGTCAACGTCTCCCAGGACGCCCTCAGCCCCGAGGCGTTCGCCGCCGTGACGAAAAGCGGGGCCTACGACAAAGTCCTCGAGGGCGTCCAGGCTGCCCTCGATGCCGGCCTGGACCCGGTCAAATTGAACATGGTCGTGTTCGAACACACGGCTGGCTACGTCCCCGAGATGGTCGACCACGTCGCCGAAAACGACGGGCTCAGGTTGCAGTTGATCGAGTACATGCCGGAGTTGACGGGCAAACCAGAGTGGAACGTCGAGATCGAACGGGTACACAACTGGCTGGCCGAGCAAGCGGTCGAGATCGAACATCGCGAGATGCACGACCGCAAGCGGTACTGGATCGACGGCGAGGATGGTGGGCGAGGGATGGTCGAAATCGTCGACCCCGTCGAAAACCCGACCTTCTGTGCGAACTGCCATCGCGTCCGCGTCACCCACCAGGGGTATCTCAAGGGGTGTCTCAATCGGAACGACGACCTGCGGCCGATGGGGGAGATGACCAAACCCGAGATCAGGGAGGCGTTCCGCGAGGTCGTCACAAACCGGGTCCCGTACTACGGCGAGTACATGATCCGAAACGGCGACGGCGAGTGGGAGTTGAACGACGAGTATATCGGCGTCTGAACACCCTCACTGCATCGAACCGCTTCTGACTCACCGTCGGAGACCCACGATCAAAAAGATGACCGCGAGCAAGAGCAAGATGATCGCTCCAGCCGGTTGGCCGCCCGTCCCGAACAGGTACGCACCGTAGCCTACCGTCGCCGTGGCGACGCCGACGAGCAGACTCGCCACGATGTGGACGCCCTCGAGCCGGGCGGTCGGTGTTTCCCGACCGAGTTGCCGACCGAGCTCGAGCGCCGACGTCCCGAGGTCCCAGGCGACGACGACCGCGAGTGCGCCGAGGACCGTGAGTATCACCGGTGCTTCGACTAGGCCACCGACGATCACTCCGAAAAAGAGAATGCCGGCGCCGAAATCGATCGCCCGGCCGCTATCCCAGAAGAGCCCGAGGCCGATCAGTGCGGCCCCGACGACGGCGATGATACCGCCTTCGATCGAGGCGGCTCCAGCCAACACGAGTGCCAGGAGGGCCGCCGTTGTTGCACCGATACTGCTGATCCGCGTCGGTTCTCTGGTGAGTGTCTCCATGGTTACCGTCTCCCCCGGGCGTGTGCTCTCGCGATGGCTTCGTCGATCGTGTCGTCTGCGGGCCAGTCGATGACCGGGATGCCCGCACGCTGGAGGTCGAAGCGACGGATGCGACGGCCAACACGGGCGAGTTGCTGGCTCGTGGTCCGTTCGGCGGTCGTATCCGGGGTAATGACGGTGAGTGCGTGACCACGGGCGTTCAGTCGGCGAACGGTGCGGACTGACCCCCCGTCACACAGGGGCGTCAGGAACACCACCTGCGTCTCCGACCCCAGCCGTCGACGAACCATCCGGAGCTGGGCTTGCCATTGTGTCCCCGCGCTTGGGGGCTCCGTGGAGAACTGTGGATGGCTCGCCAGGAGTTCACTGAGTTGCATGCGGTGATGGTGGCCTGAGGAGGGCCCGAGCCAACATGTGTCTTTCAGGTTGATGCGCCGGCTATCCTGCCGATCGACCGGGCCAAGTGCGGCCAGCCCAACGGTATCGCCGGCATCGAGGAGTGAGGTCGCGATTCGTCCTGCCGCTTCGACGGAACGGTCGATGGCGTGTGGGGCGTCCGGCTCGGGTGCCAGATACGCCGATTTTCGGGCGTCGATCAGGATGAGGACGCGGGCTGCACGTTCCTCGTGGAACTCGAGCGTGGCCAGTTCCCCGGAACGGGCGTGACGATTCCAGTCGATGCGGTTGAGTGGATCGTTGCGTCGGTACTCACGGACGGAGTGAAACTGCATGCCTTCTCCGGCGTCAGCCGTCGTTAGCTGGCCGGAGAAGCCGGCGGCAGCTGGCTGGAGTGGTACGCTCGTCGCGAGCGGTCGGAGGGTCGGCCGGGCGACGAGTGTCGTCTTCGCGGGGACGTGGAACGTCCGTTCGTTCGACTGAGCGAAGTCCCTTGTCAAGACGATGGCGGGGTCGAATTCGTGGGTCCCACGCCTCGCGGTGACGGTGTAAGAAAATTGCACGCTGTCACCGGGGCGAAGACTCGTCCCCAGCCGGGCAACCCCATCAGTGACCGAGAGACCGGGCGGAACTCCGTCGAGGATCCGCACGTCCGGAAGCAGACGGCCCGATTCGTTGGAGACTCGAACCGTCACGGTGACTTCCTCATCCGGTTCCGGGTCCTCTTCGCTCAGTACACGCTCGAGACTAATCTCCGGTTCGGGTGCCTCGAGGAGGTGGGCAAAGCCGGCATAGCCCACGCCCACGACGCCCGCGAGAACGACACCTGGTGCCTCCGCGAGTGCGCCGAATCCGATGGCCGTGAGCGCAAGTGCGCCGACGCCAGTCCAGTACCCTGTTTGTGTGTTTCGGTACTCGGTTGGCTCGGTGACGGCCTTCGTCGTCGTCCGTGGTTCGATATTCTCGAAATCTTCGGGATCGTACTGGGGAATTTCTTCGGGAGCACGGCGTTCACCGAGCCCGCCGTACCCGATCGTTGCGATCGCTGCCGCGGTCCGACGGACGTACTGTCGAAAGCTGGTTTCTAAGTCGAGGACGCCAGCGAGTCGGTCTCGCAAAGGTTTTTCCTCGACTTCGAGGTCGGGTGAGAGGAAAGCTGCGGCGTACTCGTCCTCGGTCCAGGTGCCGTCTTTCAGCTGTGTCCGTGCTTCCCGTTTCGAGAGCCCCTCGAACCGCGTCAGGACAGCCATGGCCGCACCGGAGAGTCCCTCGGAGATCCGTTGGGAGCCGGTCGTAAACTCGTAGCTGTCACGACGGAACTGATTGATCGCACTCGAGAGGGTGTGGCCAGGAACGGGAACGGTTGCTCGACGCTCCGGGTCTGGTGTTTCCGTGACGGTCCGTTCCTCACGGCGGCGGGTAAAGCCGTTGACGGCAGCGAGCAACGCGATGACACCGACCGCGCCGATGAGATACGCCGACGTGACGTCGAACGCGATGACGTCAGCGAGAACGAGAACGGCCAGTCCAAACAGAAACAGCCCGACGGCACTGCTGATCCGGGTAGTGTTCACGTGGAATCACCCGTGTTCGATCCGTCATCACCGTCGACACCATAACTCGATTCGATCGCTCGCAGGGTGTCGATGGCCTGTTGTTCACGCTCGTCGGTCGTCGACTCGTGGCCGTACCGGACGGCTTCGAACAGCTCGGTCAGTTCAGTGACGTGTGCTTCGTCGATGCCTGCGTCGACGGCGACATCGGCGAACTCACCAGGGGTCGTTGTCTCCGGTCGGTCGACGTCCAATAACTGCGTCATCTCCTCCCAGGCGCGATAGACTTCGTTGTCTATCTCTGCCGTCGCCGTCTCGGTGATCCGATCGGCCGCACGTCCGGCGGCTGCAGCCACCGCCACTCGGTCGTCGGGCCCGTCTTCAACGGATGGGTCGGTCAGCTGATCGTCGTCGTCGCTCGAGCGGTTACTCAGGGCGAGCCCACCGACGAAAATCAGCGCGAGGACGGCGAGGAGGCCGATGATGGGGGCGAAATCGAACGCGGTAGTTTCGGTCTCACCGTCCCCACCGTCACCACCGCCGGGCTCTTGATCGGGGTCTTCTGCGTCTCCCGCTGGCGTTTCTATCTCGAAGCTGCCATCGAGGATGAAGGTAGCGATCAGCCAGTACACGGCGGCGGAGATGACCATGAGCACGAGGATGATCGCGACAATCGTGATGACCTGTCGGTGGTTGTTGATGGCGTACCAG
Organism: Natrialbaceae archaeon; assembly: GCA_003552325.1. Taxonomy (GTDB): domain Archaea; phylum Halobacteriota; class Halobacteria; order Halobacteriales; family Natrialbaceae; genus Natronosalvus. Next base: position 4,166 of record PUKM01000017.1, read on the forward strand.
ACGAACGCGATCGCGGCGAGTATCAAGACGGCGAAAAACAAATACTGGACGATATCTGGGATCTCCCCGTCGGCTGATTCGTCGACGTCCGTGTCGGCGACTGGTTGGCCCACGGCTTCCTCATCCTGGGGGCCATAGCCCTCGCTCCCGGGATCGACTGGTGAGGCAATCGTCGCGGCCACGAGCCCGATCGAGACGATTGCGATGAGGACAATCGCGAGTCGGAGGGTAATTTCCTTCGAGGACACCGGTTGAAACGTCGTTTTGCCTAGCGCCTAATAAGTCGTCGGTTTTCGCTATGTCATATAGTAACAACTGAAACGATTGACACACTGATTGCCGACCTGTCTGGCGATCAGGTGTGCAATGACTTGCTGTGGCTACTATACCACCCCGCAAACCGATGGAGGCCGCCCTTTCGTTGCGCTTAAGTACCGGCCCCGGGAAAGAACAGGTGCACTACGATGTAGGGGGCCGACCCCGAGTCCGGAAGGGCGACGATACAGACACGGTGTCGTGGTAGCCAAGCGGCCCAAGGCGCATGGTTGCTAACCATGTGGCGTCAAGCCTCCGGGGTTCGAATCCCCGCCACGACGTCGATCAGTCGACAGCCAGACTCCCTGACAGTGGTGGGTCGATCTGTCGACGTCGAATCGCACACACCGCAGACAACCATAGATTGCACACATGAGTGAGGAAGAACCTCAAACAGCGGAGGAAGACGAGCTCCAATACTTCGTCCGAATCGGCCAGACGGACCTGGACGGGACGAAGTCAGTCGAGCGCTCGCTGTCGGAGATGAACGGGATCGGCCGACGAACCGCCCGCATCATCGCCGACAAAGCCGGCGTCGACCGAACGGCGACGTTCGGCGCGCTCGAGCAAGAGACGATCGACACGGTCGTCGAACTCGTCGAGAACTACGCCGAGGAAGTACCGGACTGGCTCACCAACCGCCAGAAGGACTTCTACACCGGCGAGACCTCCCACGAAACCGGTAACGATCTCCAGTTGACTCGTCAGCACGACGTCAACCGGATGAAAATGATTGACTCCTACAAGGGTGTTCGCCACAAGCGCGGCCAGAAGGTCCGTGGCCAGCGAACCAAATCCACCGGCCGAACCGAGGGAACCATCGGCGTCAACGTCGAGGAGATCCGCGAGGAAGCCGAAGAGGGAGGTGACGACGAATAATGCCACTGGGATCCAACACCAAACAGTACGAAACGCCGAACCCCCCCTACCAGGGTGAGCGAATCGCGAGCGAGCACGGGCTCCTCGATCGCTACGGCCTGGCGAACAAAGAAGAACTTTGGCGTGCAGAGTCCGAGCTTCGCTCCTACCGGCGCGAGGCTCGTGACCTGCTTGCCCAGGAACAGGACGACCCTGCCGTGATCAACCGAACCGAGGAGTTCCTCGGCCGGCTCAAACGCGTCGGCATTCTCGACGAAGCAGACGGCCTCGGTGCCGTCCTCGCACTCGAGGTCGAAGACGTCCTCGAGCGCCGTCTCCAGACGGTTGCCTACCGCAAAGGCCTGGCACAGACGCCACAGCAGGCGCGTCAGTTCATTACACACGGGCACATCGTCCTCGGCGAGCAGCGACAACGCATCCCGTCGTACGTCGTTGACGTCGACGAGGAGGATCTGGTCGCGTTCGACGAGCACAGCCCACTGGCAGACGAACTCCACCCGGAACGAGCGGAGGGACAATAACATGGCAGACGACGACAAGTGGGGCATCGCCCACGTACACGCATCGTTCAACAACACCATCATGACCGTGACCGACCTCACGGGTGCCGAGACCATCGTGAAATCATCCGGTGGGACGGCCGTCAAGCAAAACCGCGACGAGGCATCGCCGTACGCCGCGATGCAGATGGCCGAATCTGTTGCTGAAGAGATCAAAGCAGCCGGGATTACCGGTCTGCACGTCCGCGTTCGCGGTCCTGGCGGGAATCTCCAGAAATCCCCCGGCCCCGGCGCACAGGCGACGATCCGTGCACTCGCACGATCGGGTATCGAAATCGGCCGTATCGAGGACGTCACCCCGATCCCACACGACGGATCGCGTGCACCCAAAGGCAAGGGCGGCTTCTAGACCATGAGCGAAGAGTACGACGTCGAATTCGTTGAACGCGACGACCGGAGCGCACGGTTTCTCGTCCGCGGCGTCACGCCAGCGTTTGCGAACGGCATCCGTCGGGCAATGATCGCCGACGTGCCGACGATGGCCATCGACGAAGTCCGCTTCATCGAGAACTCCTCGGTGATGTTCGACGAGCAACTCGCGCTCCGCCTTGGCCTCGTCCCACTGACGACGCCACCGGCAGGCGAGTTCGTCGACGGCGACGTCGTCACGCTCTCGATCGACGTCGAGGGACCAGGGACCGCCTATTCTGGCGACCTGGTCTCGAGTGACGATCTCGTCCAACCGGCCGATCAGAACGTCCCGATCATCAACCTCAAAGACGGCCAGCGCCTCGAGGCCGAAGCCGACGCCGCACTCGGCCGTGGCAAGGACCACGCCAAACACCAGGGCGGCGTCTCTGTCGGCTATCGACACCTCCAGCGTGTCGAAGTCGGCGACGAACTGTCTGAGTTCGAAGACCGCGAGCCACAGATCGTCCGCGGCGTGATCGAAGACGACGGCGAACTCGTGTCGACGAGCGAATTCGGTCACGATCTGGCCGAACGCTACCCCGAACACGACGTTCACGTCGAGGACGTTCCGAACGCGTTCGTCTTCCACGTCGAGACTGATGGATCCTTTTCGGTCGAAGAGCTCGTGACCCGAGCCGTCGATTCCATCGACGAGCGTGCGAAGTCGCTCGAGGAAGCCGTTCAACTATAAGTATCATACGCCAATGACCCCTCGCCTCACATCCCCATCGACTGTCCGCCCGTCCGCTGTGAGCGCAGACGCCGGTTTCGACACCCATACCGGCGTCGACGCCAGCAGTGATGGGTCCGTTCCTGACGGACCCACTGACCAGACGGGTCCGGAAACCGAAAGGGGTTTTACCGGGCGACGGGTACGGGGAAGTGCGAGCAGGGATAGCCAAGTCTGGCCAACGGCGCAGCGTTCAGGGCGCTGTCTCGTAGGAGTCCGCAGGTTCAAATCCTGCTCCCTGCATTTTCCGGCTCGAGTAATCGAGAGAGCCGTGAAATCAGCCACCCTGCATCACTTCTCTGATCAGACGTCGATACCGCCTCGAGCAGGTGCTCGAGTCACACCCGACGTCACCACACAATTATCGATTGCATCTGGAGGAAACCAATGAGTACAAAGACTAATCCGAGACTCACCGATCTCATCGCCGAGTTGAAGTCGACGTCCCGAAACCGGGACGCCGCCGTTTGGCGAGATATTGCGGACCGTCTCGAGAAGCCCCGCCGCAACCACGCGGAAGTCAACCTGGGGCGGATCGAACGCTACGCACGAGAAGAAGAGACCGTCGTCGTCCCCGGCAAGGTGCTGGGATCCGGCGCACTGCAAAAGAACGTTACCGTCGCCGCCGTCGACTTTTCGTCGTCGGCTGAGACCAAGATCGAACAGGTCGGCGAACCTGTCACCCTCGAGCAGTTGCTCGAGGAGAACCCCGACGGATCGAACATCCGGGTGATCGCCTGATGAACGTCGCCGAATACGATGCCGACATCGTCGTCGACGCTCGCGATTGCATCATGGGTCGTGTCGCCAGCGAGGTCGCCCAGCGCGCCCTCGCCGGTGAAGCGGTCGCCATCGTGAACGCCGAAGACGCGATCATCACCGGCGATAAGAACGACGTCTTCGAGACCTACCGGACGCGCATCGGCCTGGGCTCCGACCAGGGCCCGATGTACCCACGCCGTCCGGACGCCATCCTCAAGCGCTCGGTCCGGGGCATGCTGCCGTACAAGAAGCCCCGTGGCCGCGAGGCGCTCTCGAACGTTCGCGTCTACGTGGGCAACCCCTACGAGGACGAGGGCGATGAGTACGAGTCACAGGTACTCGAGGGAACGTCCCTTGACCGACTGTCGAACATCCGCTTCGTCCACCTACACGAAGTCGCAGAACAGCTAGGTGCTACCCAAACATGGTAACGAACACGAGTGGAAAGAAGAAGACGGCCGTCGCCCGAGCCACCGTAAGCGAGGGAGAAGGTCGTGTCCGAATCAACTCCCAGCCAGTCGAACTGGTCGAACCCGAAATGTCCCGTCTGAAGATGCTCGAACCGTTCCGCATCGCGGGCGAGGACCTGCGTTCGGGTATCGACGTCGACGTTCGCGTCGAGGGTGGTGGCGTCAGTGGACAGGCAAACGCCGTCCGCACCGCTATCGCTCGCGGCATCGTCCAGCACACGAACGACGCCGAACTCCGGGACGCCTACATGGAGTTCGACCGGTCGCTGCTGGTCAACGACGTTCGCCAGTCCGAACCCAAAAAGTGGGGTGGACCCGGTGCCCGGGCCCGCTACCAGAAATCCTACCGCTGAGGTGATTAGGATATGATGGTACCGGTCCGGTGTTTCACGTGCGGTAACGTCGTCGGCGAACACTGGGAGGAGTTCGACGAACGCGCAAACGAAGGCGACGAGGACCCACAGGCGGTCCTCGACGACCTCGGCGTCAATCGGTTTTGCTGCCGGCGCATGCTGGTTAGCCACACCGACCTCGTCGACGTCGTCTCACCATACCAGTAACATGCAAGAACAACGCCACAACCGATACGAGAAAGCACGCATCCTCGGCGCTCGAGCGCTGCAAGTGTCTTACGGTGCACCAGTGTTGATCGAAACGGAACAGACTGAACCGATTCTGATCGCCGCCGAAGAGTACGACGCCGGTGTGTTGCCGTTCACCGTCTACCGAGGTGCCCAATGACGCGTATTACCGACATCCGCCTCCGGGAAGTACTCGACTCCCGCGGCAATCCGACCGTCGAAGCAGACGTCCTCACCGAGAGTGGTGGGTTCGGTCGCGCGGCCGCCCCCTCAGGAGCGAGTACGGGCGAGTTCGAAGCGATCGAGCGCCCGGCCCACGAAGCGATTGCCGCCGCTCGAGAACACGCCGTTCCACGACTCGTTGGTGAGGCCTTCGCGGGCAACCAGCGAGAGGTCGACGCGATCTTGCGAGCAGCCGATGGGACTGATGACTTCTCCGAAATCGGGGCGAACAGCGCGGTCGCCATTTCGATGGCGGCGGCGAAAGCCGGCGCTGACGTGCTCGGTGCACCGCTGTTCCAGCACCTCGGCGGGGCGTTCCGTGGCGAGAACTTCCCCGTTCCCCTCGGAAACGTCATCGGCGGCGGCGAACACGCTGCCGACGCGACGGACATCCAGGAGTTCCTCTCGGCACCCGTTGGCGCGCCAAACGTCGCGGAGGCCGTCTTCGCGAACGCTGCCGTCCACGCCGAAGTCTCCTCGTTGTTGCACGAACGCGGCGTGCCTGCGGGCAAAGGCGACGAGGGTGCTTGGGCACCGTCGATCGACGACGGCGACGCGTTCGACATCGTCGAGGAAGCCGTGAACGCGGTCGAAGACGACGTCGGTTTCGAGATTCGATTCGGGCTCGACGTCGCCGCTGCAGAGATGTACGACGCCGACGAAGGCGGCTACGTCTACAGCGACACCGTTCGCGACACCGACGAACAGATCGCCTACATCGCTGATCTCGTCAGGGAGTACGATCTCGTCTACGTCGAAGACCCACTCGATGAGAACGACTTCGAGGGCTTCGCCGATCTCACCGACGAGGTCGGCGACCGAACGCTTGTCTGTGGTGACGACCTGTTCGTCACGAACACGGCGCGTCTCGCCGACGGTATCGACCAGGGATCGGCAAACAGCATCCTGATCAAACCCAACCAGATCGGCACGCTGACCGACGCCTTCGACGCCATCGAACTGGCTCGAGAGAACGGCCTCGAGTCGATCGTCTCGCATCGATCTGGTGAGACCGAAGACACCACCATCGCACACCTCGCCGTCGCGACCGACGTGCCGTTCATCAAGACCGGCGCTGTCGGGGGCGAGCGAACCGCCAAGCTCAACGAGCTAATCCGTATTGCAGACGACGCAACATGACAGACGAAAACGCACAACAGGAAGGGCTCGACGCCGCTGAGGCGGAGATCGACGAGGAACCGGCCGAAGGTGCCGGTCCCGCCGCCGAACCCGTCAACGACGACGACGTCGAGCCAGTAGATGAACAGCCAGTCGCCGAGGACGGCGACACAGCAGAAGACTCCGAACCGGAGCCAGCGGGGCCAACGCTCGACGACGACGTGATGTCCGACGAGGAAGCTGACTTGCTCATCCCCGTCGAGGATTACCTCGGCGCCGGTGTCCACATCGGAACCCAGCAAAAGACCAAGGACATGGAGCGGTTCATCCACCGCGTCCGGACCGACGGGCTGTACGTCCTCGACGTCTCGAAGACCGACGGCCGGATCCGCACCGCCGCTGATTTCCTCGCCAACTACACCCCAGAACAGATTCTCGTCACCTCGAGCCGCCAGTACGGTCGGTTCCCGGCCGAGAAGTTCGCCGAAGCGGTCGGCGCTCGAGCGCGGACGGGCCGGTTCATCCCCGGTACGTTGACGAACCCGAAGTATGCCGGCTACATCGAGCCGGACGTCGTGGTCGTTACTGACCCGATCGGTGACGCCCAGGCCGTCAAAGAGGCTATCACGGTGGGCATTCCGGTCATCGCGATGTGTGACTCGAACAACCAGACGAGCAACGTCGACCTCGTCGTTCCGACGAACAACAAAGGTCGGAAGGCGCTGTCTGTCGTTTACTGGTTGCTGGCAAACGAGGTCCTCGACCGCCGTGGCGCAGAGCCAACGTACGCGCTCGACGACTTCGAGAGCCTGGTCTGAGTTCGGTATTCGTTCGGTTCGACGCTCCTTTCAATTGATCCGGCTCGAGATAGCTATACTCGATAGTGATTACATGTGTTCTTCCTCGAGCACCCAGCCCAGCGCTCGTTTGTAGTGCGTAAACATCTGGCGGACGCCTTCGTGACGCATCTCGTCGCTCGCTAGTTGCTCGGCCAGGAACTCGTATTGCTCGCGGATTTCGGCTTCGTCTCGCATGCTGCGTACTCAGGGAGGGTCGACAAAAGAGCTTGTGCAGATGGCCGCATCGCCAGCGTCTTTCACACCGGTGAGAGGCTGTCGACACGCGAGTGAACAGGGGTATCGCGGATGCTCGAGCAGGTGCCAGAGCAGGAGGTGACGGCGGCTGCCGGTCACGCCGGGACCGCCGAGGTCCCCGGCGGTGAACCGGTCGGGGAGGCTTCGGTACAGTGCGTCGAGGGCTGCGAGCGAGTCGAACACTTTTCGGTGGCCACTCGAGGTGGCTGTTCGTCGAGAGACGACGTAAGCACCGTCCGTGCGGTGGTGTCCCTCCGTATGCCTGAACGTGACGCGCGTGGCGAGTGTCTTGGTGAGTTGGTCACGAAGGTCTCTGGCCTCCCGGGTGCTCAGATGGAGAGTCTGTCCGGCTACCTCGAGGGTGACACGTTCGTCGGTGGCGGTGGCAGTGGTGTCGGCACCGTGTTCATCCGCGCAGGATTTCTCGATCAGGAGCGGGCTGACTCCGGGTCATTGATTCGGAGATTTTCGCGGAGCGTCAAAAAGCGTGTGGGTGGTGTGTCCTGATGTGACACTCGAGTACCCTCCGTTGTGGGAGGTGAGTAGTCCCACACTTTGTGATCGGTACCGTCCTCAGCATTCGACCACCGAAGAATAGAAAATCGGGAGTCGACTCAGTCGTCGGCCGCCGCAGCCTCCTGGTCTTTCAGGTGGTCGACAATCTCGCCAGTTTCTTCGACGAACTGATCGAGGTCAGTATCGTTGCCGTGTAAGACCGTCGAGAAGTACGTCGTCGTTCCGGCGAGGGTGGCCGTCTCCTCGAGTTCGCTGTCGGTGACGCCCGCTAGCTTGGCTTCCTCGGTGTGGAAGTGAACGCAGTACGGACATTTGATTGCCGAGGCGACGGCGAGGCCAGCGATGGCTTTCTCTCGAGCGGACAGTTCGGTTTCGCCGAGAATGAGGTCCCGAAAGATGCCCCAGCTGTGGTCTGTGGCCGGGTCGGCAATCGATCCCATCCAGCTTGGAACTTGACCGAGCGTTGCTTCGATTTCTTGGTGTGTCTGTGATTGAGCCATGGGGAACACCAGTGAACTGGTTCGGTTGCATCGAATACGTAGCTACCTCGTGCACTGACAGCATCGAGTGATCCTTTTTCACTGGCTGCAAGACTGGCAATGGATCAGGCGGGTGGAACGTGTTCTTCGAGGAACGCCGCAATGCGGTCGAACTGTTCGATGCGATTCTCGAGCTTGGTCGTGTGGTGGCCTTCGTCCTCGAAAATGCAGGTTTCGACGGGAATTCCCTGCTCGGAGACGGCGTCGGCGATCTGGCGGGCTTCCTCGACCGGGACGCGGGGATCGTTCGCCCCATGTTGGACGAACAACGGACACTGAATCGCGTCGACCTGATGGATCGGACTGATAGACTCGAGGAACTCGCGATCATCGGTGAGCGAGCCGTATTCGGCTTCACGGTGGGGGCGTCGGTACGCACCCGTGTTCTCGAGGAAGGTCACCCAGTTGGCGATCCCCACGAAGTCGACGGCGGCGGCCCACAGGTCGGGATACTCGGTGATACACGCGAGGACCATGAACCCGCCGTAAGAGCGGCCGTAGCAGACGACCGACGTCTCCTCGATGGCGGGATGGTCCGCGAGCCAGTCGACGCCCGCGGCAACGTCTCTGACCGAGTCCATGCGCTTTTCGACGTCGTCGAGGGCGGCGTATTCGGCACCATAGCCCGACGAGCCACGGACGTTCGGCTCGAACAGCGCGTAGCCCTGATCGAGGAAGTACTGCCGAATGGGCCGGTTCCGCCAGGATGGGCGACGTTGGGCGTGTGGTCCACCGTGGATATCGACGATGACCGGAACCGGTGTCTCGGCGTCGGCTGGATCGACGGTATCCGGGAACGAGAGGAACGCCGGAATCTCTCGACCGTCGAACGTTTCGTATCGGATAATCTCGGGAACGTGATACGCCTCGAGCGGGACGCCACCGGGTGAGGGTTCCGTCCACCGCTCGAGGGTCGGCGTCGGCTCCTCGAGGGTTTCGAGATCGAGGACGTAACTCGAGTAGTTCAGGTTCGTCGCCGAGATGGTCATCGCTGCGTGTTTGCCGTCGGTGTCGATCGTCAAGTCACCGATGACGCCGGTCGGCGTGTCGATAGCCCGAACGTCTGCCGCGGTCGGCCCGATGAACGATCCCGCAAAGAGCGCCGAGTAGCCGTCGACGTTTCGTGTGAAACAGAGCCGGCCCGTGTCGGTGTCGAGGGTGACCCCGTCGATGCTCCACTCCTCGTAAGCTGTGCCGTCCGGAACGGTAATCGAAACTGGCTCGAGTGACTTGCTCTCGAGATCGATACGCACGAGCTCGAGGCGATCGCTGGCCGCGTCACTGAGACAGTAGACGCTCGAGCCGTCGGGCCCAAACGTTGGAAACAGGTACTTCGTGTGGCCCTCGTGTGGGGTCAGGTGGGTGCGTTCGCCGGTCGCCACGTCGATAGCGTACAGGTCGTAGTCGGAACTGGCGTGGGCTTCACCGGCGAGCAACGCGGTCCCGTCTGGACTCCAGCCGCTGACGAAAATGCGTCCCTCACCCTCGGATATCAGCCGTGGCTCTCCATCCTTGAGATCCATGACGTAAGCGTCGAAGTGTGCCGTCTCGCGACGATTGGCGGTAAACGCGATCTGGTCGCCACCCGGATGAAACCCACCCCAGGTGTGGATGGCGTCGGGACGGTCGGTCAGTTGGTCGATCCTGCCGGTTGCTGGGTCGAGACTGAACAGCTGGTCGTGCTCGTCAGCCCCAGCGTCTTTCCCGAACATCAATGAGTCCGCCGTCGGTGACCACTCGACGAACGAGACGCGTTCGTCGTAAAACGTCCGCTGGGTCGGCCATCGGCCGGGTTCCTCGAGCGTCCAGACCTGCATGGTTCCGGTCGTGTTCGAGAGAAAGGCGAGGTGGCCGTCGGGCGAGAGAGTCGGCGCTTTCGTCGCTCGAGCGTGCAGATACGGGCTAACGGAGTCGGGCATGTGCGGTGACGCGTCCTCCAGTGAGTTGAACCTGTGGGTCGGCGACGGTCCGGTCGCCTCCCGAATCCGATATGATTAGGACGGTCGATTCCTAAAGGGGACCTATGACGCTCGACTTAACGAAAACGATCGCCGTGTTCGCCGCGGTTCAAGTGTTCGCCGTGAGTGCCCTCTATATCCTCCCCGAGGTGACCCCGATGGCACCGATGACGACGCAGACGATCATGATGATGGTACTCCCATCGATGCTCATCTTCGGGGGCATCATGCTCGCGATCGGTGTCAAACACGGCGAGTACCGGGCGACTGCCTGAGGCGTTCGATCATTGCTGGAGTAAACCCTCTCGAGAGTGCCTGTCATCGTGCCCCTAGACCGGAGTCTCCCACCCTCATGGTGGGCGATGGTCAGTACAGCTGTGTCGGTGACCATCTCCTTCAGATGGTGGTGTCCTCGAGGGTCAGATGATGGGCCAGAGAAGGGGTGCAAAGCCCTCTTCTCAGGAGGCTACCAGTAATTTGTAATATCATGACATAATATGATGGCCTGCTGGTTTTATCTTATGAATTGAAATAAAATGCGTGAATCTAAATAGAGACCCTGGGAAATATTGGCCGATGAAACGCAGGCAATGTCTTCAGGCCATATCTGGTGGTCTCGGAGCCGTGGCAGCGGGCTGTATCGGTACGACTGGCGATCACGAGACGGTACAAATCATCAACGTGGATAATAATACAGATGAGGAGGTGTCGATCACTATGGAAATCGAAACGCAGGATGGAGAGGCTGTATTCGAACAGTCGTACGACGTGCAACCCATGGATGTAAAGGAAGTTGCGTGTGTGTGGCCTGACGAGCCGCTTTTGATTCGAGGCCAGCGTCAGGGTAGTGACAGCTGGTCCGAGTACGAAACACGTGATGAGGACTTCTGCATTGGGCTCAACTTTCGAACTGCAAATGGGGAACTCAGCATTTTTACCAGCGAACGCGACTGTCCACACCCCTTCGCATATTGCCATGCGGACGATGACAACGACGACTCGTGATCGCTGACCCTCGAGCGGGTTCCCGTGGATGGCACATCCCGTCCTATGAGGACAGGTTGGTGTTCCCAACTCGCGGCCGCGTTAGCACAATCACCGTCACCGGAGCGACGGAGACGGTACCGTCATTGAGAGGACCTTACGGTTTCTCATCACTGGAGGGCGCTCCGGTAGTGTACTGATCTCCGTTCCGAAGGAAAGTGGCGATGACTCCCCCTGTCTACATGTAGCCGAGATCCCGCAACCGCTTCATCAGATCCTCTTTATCCTGGGCACGACCCGCTCGTTCGGTCGTCCCCTCGAGGTCCTGCAACCAGGCGGGATCGTCCTCGGTCTTTTCGGTGCTAATCTCGCTACCCAGCGACCGGAATCCCTCCCAGTACTTCGGCGAGACGGGCGTTTCGAACGGCTCGAGGCCATCGGGCAGGTCGTCCGCGCTCTCGGGGACGAAGCCGTCGTCCGGGAACGCGTCGACGGTATCGGGGACGACGAAGTTCCAGAAGGCCTCCCAGACGGCCGCCTCTTCGAAGTGCAAAATTGGCTGGACGCGGTCGTGTGGTGGGTAGATCTCGGGATCGTGTCGCGGCGAGAAGAACGTCTCGTCGGCCCGTGCTTCCTGTTCGTCCCACCGAACGCCGGAGATGACGCCATCGACGTCGTATGCCTCGAGGGCATCGTTGAGCGCGACGGTTTTCAGCAAGTGATTGCCCGCGTAGGTGTCGAGCAAGAACGGGAAGGTGTCGTCGTCGTACTCGAGGATGTGCTCGACGTGGTGGCGGTTATGTTCAGAGAGATCGGCGATCTCGATGTCGTCGCCGGGCTCGAGGTCGTTCGCCTCGACGTACTCTCCGATGTCCTCGTTTCGGGCGTAGATGACCTCGAGGTCCCACTCGTCGGCCCAGTGGTCGACGAAGTCGTGGATCTCCTCGAAGTGCTGGTAGTGGTCGATGAAGATCGCTGGCGGAACCTCGAGGTCAAAACGGTCGGCAACTTCTTTCACGAAGTAGAGGACGAGCGTCGAGTCCTTCCCACCGGTCCACATGACGGCGGGGTTCTCGTACTGCTCGAGTGCCTGCCTGGTGACCTCGATGGCTTTCTCGATTTTGTCGTGGATGTGCGGGTAGTCCTCGGGACCTTCGTTCTCGCCGTCGGTGTAGTCGACGGCCACGTGGTCGAGTGGAGCCTGTGACATAGGGTGTAATGAGATATAATTAGA
>PUKM01000044.1 GCA_003552325.1 Natrialbaceae archaeon
CCGATTCTCGAGGCGTTCGACCGGATGGGCGTCGACGCCGATTTTGCCCCCGCCGAGCAAGCGGCGATCCACAAGCCTGCGTGTTACCTGCGGGATATTCATCCAGCCCACGACATCGTCGCTCCCGCCTCTGGCGACGAGCGAGCGAAAAAGATCAGCGGCAACGCCCAGTACCGCCAGCGCGACGTCGTGATCCAACATGGCTCATTGAGCTACGACCTCGAGCCAGCCGCCCACGTCGGCGTCTTCGATGCCCCCCTCGAGACCGCCACGTTCACTGACCGAGTCACCAGCATCCGCGAACAGACGGGTATCGATCGTGAGACGGCGGTTTCGGCGCTCGCTGACGCCCTCAGGGACTGGTGTGACGCACGCCCCGGCCAGTGGCACGATGGCGAGCTCGAGGCAGCGACCGAACTCGCCGAGCGGAAATATGGAGCTGACGGGTGGGTTCAGGACCGAACCGTGCTCGAGTCGGACTGATGGCTGCGCTGTTTCGCCCTCGGTTACGCATACTGTCGGCTGTACGTCGTTCGAGGCGCTCGCCTACCCGGGTGGCGAGATTCTTCACACAAGTACAGCCAACAGTAGCAGTGTAGGACGACGATGAGCGCTGACTCACAGCGCCGATACATCTCGAGACGGAGAAACTGTGTGGGGAGTCGTGACTCGAGCAGTAGATGAGTGTGAGAAGACTGTCTGGCTCGACCTCAGTCGTCGTCTTCCTCGTCGACGATCACTTCGACCGGTTCGTCGGTACCGCCTTCGACGTCGCTCTCGCTTGCGCCCTGTTGTTGCTGCCAGAACAACGCGCCAGCGACGGCAACGACGATCCACGAGCGCCAGTTTGCCAGGTTCAGCGTGTAGCCGATACCGAACGGTTTCTGGACCAGCATGCCCTCTCCTGGTTGCCAGTGTGCCGCGAGTAGGCGGCTAAAACTCGGGCGCTCGAAGTTGTACGGGACGCCAAAGAGTTCACCGGAAGTTGGTTTGTCAGCCATGCGTGGCAGTACAGCCTCCGGCGATAAGAGTATTGTGTACGCCTTCGATTCCCGAACGTCGGTACTCGAGACAGTGGGGACGCTGAACCGTCAGTACTCGAGCGTTCGAGTGTTCGAGGCTCACAAACGCCCTCACTCGAGGTAGCCGAGGCTCTGGAGTTGTTCGGCGATCGATTCGAACTCGGCTTCGGTGAGTTGCCCGGACTGTTGGTGCTGGATGACGATGCTGCGAAGTAAAAACCGGGTGAGGTCACTGGTGCTCTGGAAACTCGTTCCTTCGATGGTTTCTTCGACGCGGGCAGCGAGGTCTTTCGGGATCGAGACGGTCGTGTACTCGGTCATTGCTCGAGGAATACTGGCGAGAAGGTCAAAGGGGTGTCGCTCGGCCGACCGATCCGGCGGGAGTCGTCGTGCCCATCAGGAGAGATTTTTAGGACTCCACCCAAAAGCTCAACCATGGGCGTTCGACCACCATCGAACGGCGGGAACGACGAACCGGCGAGCATCGAGTTCGGTATCGCAGCGGTCGATGCCGTCTTAAAACGGCGTGATATCTCGTTTCCGGCAACGAAACGCACCCTCGAGGGACGAATCGGTGACGAATCGATTCCGTACGACGTCCACGGGAACGCGATTCCACTCTCACAGGCACTCGCCGAACTCGAGGCCGATGCGTTCGAGGATAGACAGGAACTGCTCAATGCGTTACATCCGGTGTTCGAGACGTATCGCGAGGAGTACTCGGGTGGCGTGTTTGCACAGATCCGTTCGATGCTCCCGTTTTAAGCGACGTCTCGATGTCCACGTCACGCTCGCCGAGATCGGTGCGTTTGGTTCCCGTCTATCGCCGCGCTCGACAGTCCGTGTCCCTCCGAGACGGTTAGTTTTCCTTTCGGGTTTGCTCTTCGAGCCGCTCGAGGCGATTTCGCTGTTCACGGTGGAGGGTCACGATCATATCCGAGAGGACGCCGAAAATGAGCAGTTGGACGCCGAGGAGGATGGCGGCAGCAGAGCCGAGGGCAATGATCTCGTGCCCGGTCTGGTTGACGAACCACTGCCAGAGGACGAACATCGCCATGGCGAGTCCGATGAAGACGGAGCCACCGCCGATGCTGCCGAAATAAAACAGCGGGTTGTGTGTTTTGGCCAGTGAGTAGAGGGTGAGGATAATGGTCCCACCGTCCCAGATGGGGTGGAGATTGGTCTCGGAATCTTCCGGTCTCGCTCGATAACTAATCGGGACAACGGTGGTTTTGATTCCCTGTCGGACGCACTCGACGGCCAGCTCGGTTTCGATCGTAAACCCCTCTGCATCGAGCATGAGTCGTTCGAACGATTCGACCGTGAACGCCCGGTACCCCGAGAGGATGTCCCGGTAGTTCTCGCCGTGAATCACGCCGAACGCACCGTTGATGAGGCGGTTTCCGACGCCGTTTAGCCGTTTCATGGCATCGTCGTCCATGTTCGCAAACCGATTCCCGATGACGTGCTCGTAGCCGTTCGCCAGGGGCTCGAGCATCACCTCGGCTTCGGCAGGCTCGTACGTGCCGTCGCCATCGAGCATGAGTACGTAGGAAGCATCGATGTGTTCGGTGGCCTCCCGAACGGCCTGCCCTTTCCCTGTTCCCGATTGAGTCAGCACGCGTGCGCCGTGCTCACGAGCGATCTCGCGGGTGTTATCGCTCGAGTCGCCGTCGACGACGAGGACGTTCTCGTAGCCTCGGTCGCGAAAGCCGTCGATAACCTCGCCGATCGTCGGTGCTTCGTCGAGTGTCGGGATGAGAATACACACCTGTCCGGGTGGGATCGGGTACGTGGCTGGTTGTGAGAGGCCAGCGGCTGTGGCGCTTTCGACCGCGTCTCCTTCGGTGTAGGTCGATTCGAACCCACCGTGCTCGTCCATTGGCGGGTAGTTCGACGGCCGGAGTGGAAAAACGTACTGGTGCGTGTGTGGACCGTTTTTGCCACGAAAAAATGCAACAAGTACTCACCAGTGGACCTATTCTGTGGAGTCAATGGAGGTCCCGCGAGCGCTCGAGCCCTATCGCCTCTCGAAACCGGAGTTGGCCGTGTTCGTCTCCGGGATTACGAGTATGGGCCTCGAGATTCTCGCGTTACGAATCGTGGCCCCACAGTTCGGGAGCCACATTTACACCGTCGGTGGACTGCTCACGGTGTTTCTGGCGGCGTTGAGTTTGGGCTACTGGCAGGGCGGAAAACTCGCTGCGACGGCGTCGAATCGCCAGCTTCGGTGGCTGCTTCTCGGGACGGCCGTCTATATCGCCGTCGTCATCTACGCTGCTGACCTGTTGTTGTTCTATACCTCGACGATCCCGCTTTCCTCGCGATATGCCTCGCTCCCGGCGGTCATCATCCTGTTTGGGCCACCGACGTACCTGTTGGGATTCGTGAGCCCCTACGCGGCCGAACTCTCGGCGAAAGAACACGTTGGTGAGGCCTCTGGTCACGTCTACGCACTCGGGACGATCGGCAGTATCATCGGTGCGGGCGTCACGACCTTCGTCCTGATCCCGGCGTTGACCGTCGATCAGATCGGCGTCCTCTTTGGCGCGACCCTCATCGTCACCGCGTTCGCACTGAGCCTCCCGCGTCCCTCGAGGCGAACGGTCGTCGCCGTGTTCGCCGTCTCGCTCGTCCTGTTCGGTGCGACGAACGCCACGGCACTCGGGCTCGACCACCGCGGGGACGTCGTCTACGACACCCAGACGCCACACCAACATCTCGAGGTCGTGGACGACGGCGACGAACGGACGATGTATCTCGACGGCGCACAACACAGTGCACTGGATCGGGCTGACCCCGACCGACACGTCTTCGCCTACACGGAGTACTTTCATCTGACGATGTTACTCG
>PUKM01000068.1 GCA_003552325.1 Natrialbaceae archaeon
CGCTGTAACCCCGCAGCGTAGAGGAAACTGCCGCCGATCCAGACCAATCCCGCAACAGCAGCCGTCGTCCCATACACCGTTGGGGCACTAAACAACAACTCCACATTCGAGGGGAACGCCTCGATTTTGTACAGTACGTGTCCCGTCGACCCGAGGAGGATCCAGGGGACGAACGCCATCACTGTTTCGTCCGTAACCGGCGGCGAAACGACCCACAACAGGGCGATGACGCCGACGAGCACCACCACCAGTGGCACCACCAGATACCACGGCGGCAGGACGAACCCTTCGGGAAACACCATATCACACACCGAACAGGCCAACGTGATACAATTTCCGGTTGTCTCGAGCGACGGTCCCGTGTCACTCCCAGGGGTCGCTCGTGGTCTCGCCGAACAGGTCACGCATGAGCATCACGATACTCTCCGGTGGATACTGCCCGTGTTCGGTCACGATCGCGTCGACGTGGCGCGGTGGTGTCACGTCGAACGCCGGGTTTTCGACGATGAATCCGTCGTCGCCCCGAGAATCGTCGCCGGTAATCTCGCTGTAGCTCCCGTCCTCGAGCACCTCACGCTCGTCACGCATCTCGATTTCGACGGTGTGGCCGGTCATCGTATCGGGATGGAGTTTGATCGACTGGGCGGCGACCATCATCGGGACACCGCGTTCGCGAGCGTTGACCGCCAGCCCGCTCGTGCCGATTTTGTTGATCACACTCCCGTCTGCAGCGATGCTGTCGGCACCCACGAGCACGTGGTCTGTGTCGTCTAAGTATCGACGTGCGGCGTTGTCCACGACGAGCGTCACTGGCACACCCAACTCGCGAAGGTCGCTCGCGGTGATGTGACCTTGCTGACGTGGCCGCGTTTCCTTCACGATGGCTTCGATGTGTTTCCCATCGCTCACCGCGGCTTCGACACACGCCAGAGCGTCCGTCGAGTGACAGTGTGTCATCACCGTATCGCCATCTCGGAGGCGATTAGCCCCAACTCGTCCGAGGGTCTCCTGTGCTTGCTCTAAGTCACGTCTGAACGTCTCGGCACGCCGGATAATCGACCTGCGTCGTTGGTCGACGGTCTCGCCACCCATGCCCCGCAGAACGTACCGAAGCGCGTTGGGGAGACTCACGGCCGTCGGTCGCGTTTCGTATAGTTCGCGAGCGGCAGCCTCGAGCTCCACGCGAAAGGCCTCGGGGGTCTCGGCAGTCGAAAACGTCGCCTGCTCGGCCAGGGCCGCGGCTGCCGCATCCGCGATCGTCGCCGCCCCGCGGATTTCCATCGACGCAATATCGGCCGCCGTCTCTTCTACTGATGGCGCGATATCGCCCCTCGATTCGTGGCTCATGCCCCGGCGTTCGTCGCCGGGAGTAAAAAGCCCGCGGCCGCTCGAGGGAAACCGGTGCCGTTAGGACCCGGAAGCGACTCACTCGAAGTAATGGATCCACTCCTGCTCGGTGTTGGCCTCGTCTTCCTCACTGCCATCGCGCTGGTGGTCTTACGCGTTCGCACTGGCACTCGCTTCGGTGGCAGTGGCGGTGACGACCGTACCTGGACCCGCGGTGACGTCGACGCCTACCTCGAGGATGCGGACCTCTACGACGTCGAACAGCTCGAAGAACTCGGGGCGTACGACGTCTTTCTCGACCTCGCGGCAGCCGGTGAAATCTCGGACGAACGGGCGTTCGAGCGCCTCTGTGATGCCGTCGTGAGCGCCGGTGGGGACTGGGAATCGGCCGTCGAAAACTTCGCCGAAGGCGACCTCGATGACATCTCCAGATCCTGGAAAGCCCACAACGAAGCCCGCGAACGCGCCCCGCCGATCAGTCTCGGCGACGAGATCGAACTGGGCGTCCTCGAACTCGAGACCCATCACTCGGGGGAGTTGCGAGCGATGGGGAAAGTCGAGGGCTTCGTCGTGTTCGTTCACGACGTACCCGACTCGCTCTCGGAAGGTGACATCGTTCGAGCGAAGGCGATGTACTTCAACCGCGGCAAAACCTCCGCCTCGGCGACATTCCTCGAGGTTATCGGGTAAACCGAGGCTCCCCCCGAACCAGGTGAGATGTGGATTCAACGACGGTGCTCGAGCGCCCGGAAACGGGAGTCTTTTGAGCGTACTCACCAAACCATAGTTATGGCTCAGGCTACCCAGGACTTCGGCGAGTGGCCGCTGAAACGGCTGATGACTGAAATCGTTGGTTCGGGACCCAAATCGGCGGACGACATGAACCGCGAGCAGGCTCGAGAGGCGTTCCAGCGCATCCTCGCGGGTGAACCGGACGAGACGACGCTGGGGGCGTTCTGGCTCGCCAACCGGTGGAAAACGAACACACCCGAGGAGCTTGCGGCGTTCTCGGACGTGATGCGCGAAGAGAGCGTCGTCACCGCAGAACCCGATTGCGACCCGCTCGATTGTGGCGCGAACTACGACGGGAAACATACCACCGCAGTGCTCGGCGTTGCCGCCGGCATCGTCGCCGCCGCCGCTGGGACACCCATTGTCACCCACTCGGGTGACCGCGTGCCCACCCAAAAGGCAACTGCGTACAAACACGTCCTCGACGAACTCGGCGTCCGCACGGAACTCGAGCCAGCCGAATCCGCGGCAATGGTCGACGAGACCGGGTTTGGCTTTTACTACCAGCCGAATTTCAATCCCGGTATCCACGCCCTCTACGGCCGTCGCGACCAGATGGGGGTCCGAACGTTCGTCAACACTATCGAAACGGTCGCCAACCCGGCCAACGCCGACGTCCATCTCGGCTCGTTTTACCATCTCGCGTTCGCCAAGAAGATGTGTGATCTCGTGGCCGAAAGTGCCGAACTGCCGTTCTCCCGCGTCGTCATGTTCCAGGGGATGGAAGGCTACGACGACATCCGCCCTGGCTACACCAAAGTCGCCGACTGGAACCCCGACAGTTTCGATGATTACGAGATCGAGACGGCCGACTACGGGATGTCCATGGAGTACGACGACCTCGCCGTCGACGACGTGACTGCCGACTCCGCCGCAATAACTGAAGCCGTCCTCGCAGGGGACCGCACCGACCAGTTCGCCGATGCCGTGGCCCTGAACGCGGCCTTCCGCATGTTCGCCCGCGACGACGTGGACAGTCTCGAGGTGGGGCTCGAGGAGGCCCGGGCCGTGCTCGATGATGGTAGTGGTGAGGACGTACTCGAGGATCTGCGAGCCTTCTAAGTCGCTCGAATTACTCCGGTGTTGATTCCGATTCGGGTTCGGGTTGGGAATCAGATATCTGGTCGGGTTCGGTTTCCGGCTGCCACCCCCACCCCTTTGCAAAGCGTTTGGTGAGTGTACTCAGGATAAAGAGGGTCACGAGCAGGCCACCCAAGGCGAGTGGGTGGTAGCCATACGTGAACTGCAAGACTGCGTAGCCGATCGTCACGAGTCCCATCAACAGTGCGGTCGTGCCCGCTCGACGCGAGACGTATGTCGGATCGACGCTGTCGTCGTAGTGGACGTGGAGGTCGGGACGGCCGCCAAACGAGATGAACAGCGCGGGGATCAGGATGATGATGCCACAAACCAACCAGAACACCCCCATCATCACGTCGAACGAAACCATTACGGTTCCTACGAAACCAGCTTGAATAAGCCCGACGATCCGATCCGTGCGCGTTTCTCGTGGCGTTGCGTCCCAGTCCCACGTTCTCTGCCCTGTGGCCTGCCCTCCGCGTTTCACCGACAGACTGGACGGAGACCACCGCTTCGACGTCCGAAGCGGGAGACTAAGTAGGGGCCGACCCAAGTGACGTCATATGAGCCTGGGACAGCGGGTCTCGAGCGATCACCAACTCACCCGACTCCTCCAGATCGGGATCGTCCTCGAGGAGGTCGTCGAGTCACGGGCCGCCCACCCCCTCGAGTCACTCCCCGCGGACGAACGCGAGGCGATCGACGCGGAGGTACGGACGTTACTCGAGGATGCCGCGGCTGAATCAGCCGAGCACCGGGGACGTCTCGAGACACTGGTTGACGACCTCGACGCTGAAACCGTCCCCTACGAGGAGATCAACGCACTGGTCGACGCCAGATACGGCCCACCCGAAGACACCGACGGCGTCCTGTACGATCAACTCTGTAACGAAGAGACCGCCTACAAGTTCTACGACGACCTCATCGAGGCGATCGAGGCCTCCGAAACGGACTTCAGTGTCGACCGCGAGCGCGTCCTCGAGACGCTGTACGCAATCCGAGCGGAGGAAAAAGAGGGCGTCCAGGAAGTCACCGACGTGATGGAGCGACGAGCATGAGCAGGGTACTACTCGCGGACGGACTGGTCACTGGAGCGCACGAACAGCCGTCGACTGCCATCGATGCGTATACGCACACGCCTGTCGACACCCAGACCCAGGCCCAGACCCAGACCCAGCATAACCGGAGGACTCGATCACGATGAATACGGCCGATCAATATCTGAAAGCGATCTACCTGGCACAGCGTCTCGAGGACGGCCCTGCCGCAACCGGTACGCTCGCTGACTTACTCGGGGTGAGCCCGGCCAGCGTCAACGAGATGGTCGGGAAACTCGAGCAACAGGGCCTCGTCGAGCACCAGAAGTACAAAGGCGCGAGCCTGACTGAGGAGGGGCTCGAGCGTGCCCATCACGCGCTCCAGACGTACTGTATCATCGAACGGTTTCTCGCGAACGTCCTCGAGGTCGAGGCCTTCAGAGACGAAGCTCGCGCCCTCGAGAGCGTGATCGACGACACCGTCGCCGAACGGCTCGATACGATTATCGACCGACGGGCTGAGTGTCCGGATTGCTTCGACGCTGATAATGATTGCTGTCGCTACCTCGAGGTTCCGCCGGCTGCGGAGTAGGAGCCGCCATGGGTGCAGTGTGCACGCTGGGGACAACCCGAAGGATTTGTATGGACCCCACTCTCTGTTACGGATAGAGTCCCGTGGTGTAGTGGCCAATCATATCAGCCTTTGGAGCTGATGACGGCGGTTCGAATCCGCCCGGGACTATGTACTCGGAGTAATAACTCTGGATCAAACAGTTGATTTAAAACCCTTTAGCAGGGTTCTGTTTGAGCAGTCCTGCTCCAACACTGGACACATAACTCCACATTCCGGAAACTGAGTCAGATTTTTGCCAGTTCTGATTTGAGTTTGGCGTTCTGGTTTCTCGTCTCGAGATCTGACTCGAGGAGTTCACCACACGCTTCAACGAATTCCGTGTTTTGTATCCGACCGGCCAATACGGTGGAGTCGTCGTCTTCGGTTTCAATAACAGCGATAATTACGTCGTATTCTTCACCGTTGAAATATTCATACGTCGTAGTAACCCCACCAACGATGAAGAGCAGGAGCATGAGTGTCGTTAAGTTCACGTCTGGATTTGTGAGCCCCTGATTGGAACCAGCGAACGTGAAAAAGTAGACAACGACAATAAGCACAAGCGTGATGCCAGCAAAAAACCATCCGAGTAGACTGCTGCGGAGTAACGTTGTGTCACGCCTGAACGTGATACTGGAGATTTCGTGAGTAGGGATAGAGACTAGCGGTGAGTGAGCCGGGTTCTCGGGTGTGTACGTGATGGTGGTGTCGTCTCCTGTGAAAACCCCAGTATTCCCTCCACCAATGACGTATTCATCGATGTGGGCCTTCGTTTCGAAATCCATTGACAGCAATATTGCGAAGTAGCCTTTTTCAGGCTTATGGCCCTTGCAAATTTATGGTAACGATCATCAATTCTCTCCTCTTGTGGGTACAGAAAGCTCACTTCCGGTTTATATGCCCTGTCTTGTCCCTCGAGAGTGTAGGCGATGGTTGGCTGAACAGTTATGTTTAATACATTTCACTATATGTAGATCACATGATGGGATCGAACCCCACCAGTTCGGAGGAGTGGGAGTTTCGTGAAGTGACTCCAGATGATGGAAAGGTCTTGAAACGGTTGTTTGAGGGGAACCCGGATGGTGGTGACATCCAATTTTCACCGCGATTCAAATCAGACCCGTACCGGGTGTATTCCGAGGTAATTCCGGAAAGCGAATTTGCGGGATACATTGCTGAAACTGAAAATGGAAAGGCTGTCGGTGCCAGTTTTATCGCGTTATCAGAGGCCCGGATTGGCGGCGAACTTCGCCAGCGAGGATACTTAACGGGACTTGTCGTTGATAAGGAACACCGAGGCAAGGGGCTTGCAAAGCAACTCGCCAGGAAGCGGATTGAGTATGCCGAAGAAACTGCCGGCGACGACGTTGTCATCTCGGCGGCGATTCAATCTGGGAACGAGCCATCAATGGCCGTTGCCCGTTCATGGGCCGATGACTTTCCTTACAACTACGTGAACCACACAGTCGAAGTAGTGGACGAGGAACCAGAGACTGACTACGAGGTACATTCGGTCTCGCCGTCGGACGTTTCTGAATTTGTCGATGGAATCAATGAATTCTATCAGGAGGCAGAACTATTTGTCCCGTATGAAACCGAGACGTTATCCAATATGTTACAATCGGCTGTGGCCGATGTGAATATTCATCGCTGCGATGTCGTAGCTGAGGGTGGTGAATTCGTGGCAGGAGCCCATGTCGTGCAGTATCATAAGGTGATGACCGCAAAATTAACCGACCTACCACCGGAGCTCGAAGAAGCAGACGAACTGCCACCGTCCCTGCCTGAAGACCGGGAAATTCGGCCTTCCACCGTTATCCCCTGGTTCAAACCTGGCTACAAGTCTGCAGCGAGTGCCCTGATTAATTACCAGCGGGCAAACGCTGGTGATGCAAACCGACTCATGTGTGTGTTTGACCCAGATGGGCCACTGGGGCAACTTGAACCCCTCGCTACTGATGACGGAACAATCCAGCTGAACTGGGCTGTTCGCGGTCTTGATGAACCGATCGAAGACACATTTGTGGGTCCCGGACTCGGCTAGAGTCGCACACACGTAGTCGAGGAGGTGGTGTCTCCATTGAATAAACTCATAGAGCGATTGAGAGTTCCGAGTCCCCAAGTTGTTCGTCTCGAACTTCAACATCGACCAATGACTCGAGCGAGTCAATAAAGAATTCTGGCCCGTTTTCTCGGGGAATCAAGCGCACAGTTGATCACAGAGTGTGCGGTCCTGGTATCGTGAGTTCCGTGAAATCGTCCCGATGCGTGTCGTCTACGACATATAGCGTGCTATCACACAGTGAATAAAGCGCAGCATGGCGATTCATCAAAGATACAACCGCAACAGTGTTGTCTGAAATATACGACCAATTAGGTAACTCTGTCTTGGTGAATTTATCATCATTCGCCGAATGGGATATTTCCCCAATGGGTGTGGATAGGTATCCCCATGAACAGGCGGCGATACCTGATGGGAATGGCCGGCGGGCTCGGGACATCTGCTGTGGTCGGTGGGGAAGTGAGAAGTGCCAACGCAACAGGCTCTCCAATCACGATACTCGAAACGAACGATCCGGTCGACGCCGGCGACAACCTCGAGGTAACTGCGACGTACGACCCCGATACAGGGCTTACGAGACAGGACCTCGAACTTCTCGTCGCTGGTGAACCGTTATCGACTCGCTCAGTATCTACAGGACCTAGCGAGGACTCCGTCACCTTCAACCACCGTACGTATCCGGTTCAACAGGATGTCGAGTTCGAGGTTGCCGTACAGGCAGATTCGTACTCGGTCGAACAAACGGTCGAGGTGCGGGGAATCAGCGAACTGGATGAGACACATACCCGCCCTGCTCCCGATTTGGCGGTTCAGTCTGAGACGACGGTCATGTTCGAAGTCGAAGATCGCTATCCAGACGAGGACTGTGAGATTCACTGGTTCGTCGACGGCGAGTATATGTTTCGGGGGGCACCGATCTGGGAGTCTCACTACCGAGCGGAGGAAGGTGCAGATTACTGGCTCGAGACGTTCGAGACTGAAGGGACACATTCCATAGCAGCCGCGGTTGTCAGCGATGACCACCCGAATCAAGCGACACAGTGGGATGTGAGCGTCACCGACGATGGCGCTAGCCTGCCGATCATCGACGCAACGCAACCGACGTCGGGCACGCTCGAGGCCGGAGAAGACGTTACCCATCAGCTCGCACTCGACGTTTCTGCACCTACCGGTCAGCTTGATCGAGTCATCTGGTGGATGCATCAAGCCGATACAATCCACGGTATCTCTTCGGTCTCGGGCGAGACTGATACGGCGACACTCGAGACCACCGGGGGCTGTTATACGTGTGATATCGAAGTATGGGTGCTGACGGAACGGAACCTCCTGACTCGAGACATCCCGTGGACGATCGACGATCCCAGGTCCGATGATCAAGACGAGGATACTGCCCCAGCGGATGGCGAGCACACCATATCAATCGTCGAGACAACTGCTCCGGTCGATGCTGGTGCGTTCCTCGAGGTGACGGCGGCCGTCGAAAACACAGGTGCTGAGATGGCGACGATCGATGTCGATCTCGTTGTGGGTGACGAAATCGTTGACTCGGGTTCAGTGACCATCGGACCCGACGAGAGCGAGACCACGACGCTGGGCTACGAAACCTATCCTGTTGAGCAGGATGTCGAGTTCCCGGTCCGCGTCGAAACCGCTGGATCAGCCGATGAGCAAGTCGTTACTGTCCACGGAACCAGTGACTGATAGTATCTATAGTAACCACTGAAAGTCATTGCATACACCCTCACGATACCCTCGCTCAGAATCGGTCTCTCACCGGTTCTAAGCTGTCTTGCAGTGGGGGTTGTACATCGTTTTACTTGTTACTATAGTCTGTGGGGGCATCGAGCCCATCCTGTGATTCTGTATTCCACCCCACGTTTTCAATACATTACCATTGAACAGTATACATAATGATAACAAACGAAGAGGGATTCCAAGCCGATTCTCAACCCCAGCAAACCCTCCATTGGTATGTCCAATTCATCGACTACAACGTCGGCGGGAGACAAGAGACACTTTGTGATTGGCCCGGTGGCGAGAACAAAGGTGGGCGAGAGTGACGGGCGACGAGAAGGACGAACAGTCCTCCGGCAACAACGTGTTACGAGTGGACGCCATCGACGATCTGGACACGTTCGACCCGGACGACCCACCGACGATCGTCCAGATTAGCGATATCCACGGCTATCTGGAGGACGCCCAGAGCGCGCTCCTCGCCGTTGGGGAGGTCGATGAGTTCGACCCGATCGTCGAACTAGATACTGACGGTCAGCTCCACTGGGTCGGAGGAGACGATTACGTGCTCGTCGTTAACGGCGACGTGGTAGATCGGGGCCCGGCGAGCGACGAGTGCCTCGAGCTGGTCTGGCGACTGCAAGGTGAGGCACCGCCGGGGCACGTCCGATACCACCTGGGGAACCACGAGATGGCGCTGGTGCTCCCAGGGGTGCTGAACTGGCCGCAGTGGTACGTCGGCCAACAACCCGAGTCAGTTACGGAGGACTTCTACGACTTGATACTCGAGGGCCGGGTGACCGTCGCGTTCGAGGGCTACGAGTACACGTATAGCCACGCTGGGTCGCCGGAGCCGATCGACCCGGCGGCGTGCAACGAGTCGTTGCGAGCAGCGGTCGAAGAGATCCGGTCAGTGCCGCGTATCGACCGCCACGAGGTAGAGCGATCACTGGTCGATGAATTCCCGACGATCTTGGGGATGGGCGCAGAGAGCGTCCGCGGGCCCGGTGCGGGCATCCTCTGGCTGGACTACAGATACATGCCTGAGAACGCGCCGAAACAAGTCGTCGGGCACACGATGCAAATGAAACCCACACGGGAGGGGAAAGTCGTCTGCGGGAACGTGATCAGGAAGAACCAGGGGACGATCGGCGGCGAAGGTGTGATCGTCGAGACACCGGACCGAATCGGAGTCGTTGTCCGAAAGGAGGACCGCTCGGCGTCGTGTACGTTTTTTCCACCGCTTGATCAATGACTCTGGCCCATCGTCGTGGATCGCCAGGACGAATGCGAGGCTGCCAGCCAGAGCACGCGTCCAGGTGTCCGGAGAGCGTCTCGTCCCATGCGGTTCGCAGAGGGACGATCACGCATCATCTTCAGACCGACGTCCCGCACGTATTCGCCCTCGTCGAACTCCGGGACGGTCACAGTCGGCTTCGGAGACTGCTGATCGGCAGCGTCTCCGAGGATCTCGTCGCTCGAGCGAACGGGAACGTGATGCTCTTACCCCCGACCTGAACGAGCCGGTCGTTCTCTTCCGTCGAGCGGATCACCTCGAGTCGATGTCGACCGTCGGGGCTGTGTTTGCCCGTTCGGACGACCCTGTCGGCTTCGAGAGCAGTTTTCCCCAGAGCATCCGGTTGTGGGCTATCCTGGTGTATGTCCACTCTCTGACTGCGGTGTAGGCGTCGAACCGACGCAGGAAATCGACCGCCGGTCGAACGGATCGTCCGATGCTCGAGTTCGACGCCGATTCTCTAGGTGCGTTATCCGATCGTTAGCACACGATCCACTCCCGTCACGATCTCATCAGCCCAAGAGTCACGCGCTGTATCACTTGCACGCCCCATCTATCGGGGTCTGTATAGCGGTGGCCCAACACGATGACCTGTCCTACTCATCGATCAGTACCGGTCGAAGTACCGGTCCTGAACCTTTACGAAGATCGCCATCAGGAGGGCGAAGACGACCGCTGCGACCGCTATCTGGGCCCAGTGGACGAGTGCAAGCGGTTCGACGTCGAACAGGAACTGTCCGGTCGGCGTGTAGATCACGAGTAGTTGCAGGGTGATCGAGACGAGGATACCGATCACGAGCCAACGGTTCGTGAACAGGCCCAGTCCGTACCGGAACCGAACCGCCTGAATACGGACGATCTGCATGACGACGAATCCGGTGAACACCATCGTCTGTGCGAGTTCACGGCTGGGGTCGTAGTCGGGGCTCCAGCCGGCGACCGCGCCCAGGACGTCGTAGCCCGGGATCAGCTCGCCGTAGAAGTTGAGGGTAAACAGCGGGAGCAGACAGACCGTCATGAAGATCGCGATCCCGACGATCGAGGTCACGATCCGCTCCGTGATGACGCCCTCGTCCGGCGGTCGCGGGTCGCGTTCCATGATGTCCTCGGCGGGTGGGTCGACGCCCATCGAGAGCGCGGGGATCCCGTCGGTGACGACGTTGATGAACAGGATCTGGATCGGCGTGATGACGAGGCCGAAGCCGAGCATCGACCCGGTGAAGATCATCGTCACCTCGCCGCCGTTTCCCGACAACAGGTAGTTGACGAACTTCCGGACGTTGTCGAAGATGCGCCGCCCTCCCTTGACCGCGTCGCGGATAGTCGCGAAGTTGTCGTCCAGCAGGACGATATCGGAGGCCTGCTCGGTGACGTCCGTGCCACGAATGCCCATCGCAACCCCGACGTCGGCGTTTTTCACCGCGGGCGCGTCGTTGACGCCATCCCCGGTCATCGCGACCGTGTGACCCTTCGCCTGCAGCATCTGGAGGATGCGCGTCTTGTGGTCGGGCGAGGTTCGCGCGAATATGTCGACGTCCTCGACGACGTCCCGCAACTCCTCGTCGCTCATCTCTTCGAGTTCCGGACCCGTGACGACGCGTGTCGACCGGAGTCCGACCTCCTCGCCGACCGCCCGCGCCGTGACGGCGTTGTCGCCGGTGATCATCACGACGTCGATCCCGGCGTCGAGACAGCCCGCGAGGGCGCCGGGCACCTCCGGGCGCGGGGGGTCGAGCATCCCCTGCAGGCCGAGGAAGACCATGTCGCGCTCGAGGTCCTCGTCTGGATTCTCGACTTGTGACTCCGGCACGTCCGGCCGATACGCAAAGCCCATCACGCGCAGCGCGTCCTCGGCGAAGGTCTCGTTCGCGTTCTCGATTTCCCCGCGGCGCTCGTCGGTCAACTCGACGATTTCGCCGGTGACGAGCTCCCTGTCGCAACGCTCGAGGATCGTCTCGGGAGCGCCCTTCATGTAGGCGACCACGTCGCTGTCGGGCGTCTCGTGGACGGTCGTCATCCGCTTTCGGCCCGAGGTGAACTCGACCTCGCCGAGCCGAGGGTAGGCCTCGGTGAGCTCCCCGTGGTCCAAACCGGCCTTCTGGGCGGCGACGAACAGCGCGATTTCGGTCGGGTCGCCGAGGTAGGTTCGCTTCTTGTCTCCGCCCTCCCCGGTCCCTTCGGTACCGGCTTCGGTGTCGTCCTGTTCGCGGGTCCCGACGTCGACGTTGTTACAGCACATCCCGCAGCGCAGCACCTCGGCCACGCGCTCCTCGTCGACCGGGTCGCCGTCGGTCAGGAACTCGCCGTCGGTGTCGTAGCCGGTGCCAGTCACCTCGTAGACCTCGCGGTTGGCGTGGATCCGCTGGACGGTCATCTCCTCCTCAGTGAGCGTCCCCGTCTTGTCTGTGCAGATGACGTCGACCGAGCCGAGTCCCTCGACGATCGGCAGCCGACGGACGAGGGCGTTCTGGTCGGCCATCCGGCGGGCACCCAGCGCGAGCGAGAGCGTGACGACGGCCGGCAAGCCCTCCGGGACCGCGGAGACGGCGATACCGACCGCCGTCAAGAAGACCTGCAGCGGCGGCGTGTCGCCGACGATCAACTCGGCAAACGCGATAATTCCGACCGCGAAGATGACGACGCCGGCGATGATCTTCCCCAGGCGGTCCATCTCGGTCTCGAACGGCGTGTCGCGCTCCTCGGCTTCCTCGAGCGCGGTCGCGATCTGGCCGATCTCCGACTCGGGACCGGTCTCCACGACGACTGCCGCCCCGGAGCCCCGCTGGACAACGGTGTCTTTAAAGAGCATATTCTCACGATCGGCGAGCGCGGTGTCCTCGTCGACGGTGCCGACCTCCTTCGAGACGCCGACGCTCTCGCCCGTCAGCGCGGCCTCGTCGACGCTGAGATTCGACTCCTCGAGCAGACGAGCGTCCGCGGGGATGGCGTCGCCCGCCCCGACGAAGATCACGTCTCCGGGCACGACGTTCCTGGCGTCGATCTCCCGCTTCTCACCGGCGCGCCTGACGAGCGCGTAAGTCGTCGCCATCTCCTGAAGGGACTGGATGCTCTGTTCGGCCCGGTAGTCCTGGGCGAAGCCGAACAGGGTGATGAAGACGACGATGCCCGCGATCACCCCGGCGTCGATCGTGTGCCCGACGGCCGCCATCACGACCGCAGCGACGATCAGGATCCAGATGAGCGCCGACGAGTACTGCTCGAGCAGGATGCGCAGCGGTGACGTCCCCGCTTCCGCCTCGATCTCGTTCGGGCCGTGGCGCTCGAGGCGGGCGCGCGCCTCGTCCGGGTCGAGGCCGGCCTCGCTCGTCTCGAGCGTCTCGTAGATGTCCTCGAGGCGCTTCGCGTGCCAGCGCTCGGCTGACGGTGCCTCGATTTCCGTCGGGGATGCAGCGTCGCTACTCACTCACGGTCCCGACTTCGGCCACGGTGATAAACCTGGAGTGAGAGCGAGTTACACCCCTACCGTTCGCCTCGCCGACGCCGCTTACCCCACCGGCGAGAACGTGACGATCCAGACGTTCTCGGCGCGACGCCGTTCGTCTCCCACGCGGTCTTCGTGAACCCGCCGCTGCCGTCGAGCGACGCGGGACGGACGACCGCTGCGGTCGTCTGGCACGCGCTGCTCATCTGAACGTTGCTGGATGCGCTCGTCTGATACTAACGGTTGGCACCGCTTTCCGGGGGTCGCCGTTCCGGTGGAGCGATCACCGGGAAGAGACGACAACCATCCTCATGAGGCGGTCGATTGAACGCGATGTGAACCGCCTCGGGGTCAAGCCCCGAGGCACTCGCCTTGCTTATGTGTAGAACCCCGCGGCGTCAGTTGCCGTGCTCCGTCGCACCTCCGGACTTGATGTCTCCGGGTGTCGTGTGGTTCACCATGGACCGGATCGAGTTCAGATACACGGTTGGTATGGATGACGTATCGGTAGAACGCTACTTAGAACGCGAAGAGACCGGCGTGCTCGGCCTCGCCGCTGATGGAGATGCGTACGCGATCCCAGTCGCTTACCACTACGCGGACGGCTCTCTCTACGTCCGGCTCGCCGACGCCGGCTCGAGCACCAAGATGGACTACATCGAGCGAACGGAGACTGCCTGCCTGACGTGTTACGACGTCGACGACACCGGCGACTCGTGGAGCGTCCTCGTCACCGGCCCGATGCGGAAGCTCGACGAGGCCGAGCAGGCAGCGTTCGACAAGACGACCGTCAACGAGTCGTTCCTGGATCTGCGCGTCTTCGACGAGGACGTCGAAGCGATCGATCTCGAGCTTTACGAACTCGAGATTGAGAGCGTGACCGGCAGGCGAACGCCCGACTAGGCCACACGGGTGGCGGGGCAGGACCCGTCGAACGACAGTCGTCGACGCCCGCGACCGCGGTCTCTCCGCCACGAGCGACCTGCTCCGGGGGAGTCCCGAGATGAATATACTCGAGTACGCCGAGGGCGTCGACGCCAGTCTCGTCGCGATGGGGACTCGAGGTCGAGCCGCGGGCACGGAGCGGGTGATTGGAACCACGACCGCCCGCGTCGTCCGCCGATTCGACCGTCCGCTTCTGACCGTTGGATAAACGGGCCGCGGTCGTCGAGTGTTGTGAAACCCACACCACGACCGCTTTCACGTTATTTACGTCCACCGGTGGTGGGCTTCGCATGCGATATCTCGAGGTTACGGTTCCGAAGGGACGCCGACGGGCAGTGCTCGACGTCCTCGATGACGAGGGTATCGACTACGTCGTCAGCGACGAGACGAGCGGCCGTGGCTTCGCGGCAGTCGTTCGATTCCCGCTCCCGACGCGGGCCGTCGAGCCGGTTCTCGATCGACTGAATCGAGCCGGAATCAGCGACGACACGCGCGTCGTTATCATCGACGCGGAGACCGTCATCTCCCAGGAGTTCGACGATCTGCTCGACCAACACAGCCACGGCGGTACGAAGGGGGCGCGAACCTCGCGGCAGGTCCTCCGAACGAAAGCCGAGGAACTCACGCCGGCGTTTCCCATCTACGTGACGATGTTGCTCATCAGCGCCGTCGTCGCCACCGCTGGGCTCCTGGCGGACTCGCCGGCGGTCGTGGTCGGCTCCATGGTTATTGCCCCGCTGATCGGTCCCGCGCTGGCGGCGAACGTCGGCATTGTCACCGGCGACGACGGACTCACGTCCACGGGGTTCACCTACCAGGCCACTGGACTTGCTATCGTGGTAGCCGCCTCGATAGGGCTCGCCTTTCTTGCCCGGCTTGCCGGTCTCGAGCCGGCGGGAGTCGACATCGTCGTTGTCGCTGAACTGCAAGAGCGAGTCTCACCGAACGTGCTCTCGCTGGCGGTCGCGCTGGGCGCCGGCGTCGCCGGGATACTGAGCCTCACACGTGGTTTCTCGGAGGCCATCGTCGGCGTCATGATCGCGGCCGCGCTCATCCCGCCCGCCGCAGCGGTCGGTATCACGGTCGCCTGGGGGATGTACGGAGCGGCGATCGGCGCCGCCGTGCTGGTGATCGTCAACGTCCTCTCGATCAACTTCGCCGCGCTGACCACGCTCTGGATCGCCGGCTACCGCCCGCAGGGACTGTTCGAGGTGTCGCCGACCCGCAAGCCGACCTACGGGTACGCGACAATCTTCGGGGTTGCACTGCTCGTGCTCGCGGCACCTCTCGTCGGCGTCACGCTGGTCGAGTTCCAGGCGACGCAACTGAAGTCCGCGGCGGACGAGGAAGTTGACGTGGTGCTCGCGGACCCGGAGTACGACCACCTCGAGGTCGAATCGACCGAGGTGCTGCTCGACGACGATTACCCGCTACGCTCGGTCGATCGGGTCGTCGTCACGGTCTCCAGTTCCGATCCCGGTCCGATGCCGGCGCTGACCGATCAGCTCCATGAGGGGATCGCAACCCACGCGGACGGCCCAGTCATCGTCGAGGTGCGGTTCGTTGTTGCGGAAGATCGAGCGGGAGACGCCAGCGAACAGATCGTTCATACCTCGAGCGGTGACCGCGATTAATGAGCAAATCTAAGCGTGAATCAAATCCCTCGCCATCCAGAGCCGAACCTGGTACCGGTTCGGAACGGACAGCAACCATCGATATGAGCCAGGACACCGGGGACGCCGACGGAACGCTACTCGTACCCATAGCGAACGAAGAAACCGCGGATTGACATCGCGGCCGACCGTTCCTACCGCACTCTCCTCGCCGTAGAAATCCCCGATGCTCCCGGAACCCGCAGGCCTCCTCGAATGCACTGCGTTGGTCGCCGCGGCGGTCTCGGAACTGGTGGAGGCGACCGCAACTACGTCTACCGTCTGGCTGACGATCACCGTACCGGAGCGTTTTGAATCCTCGAACTGTGCGTAGCCCACGACAATATTTCGAGCGGTGAGTCGGTTCTCGAGTACCACTC
>PUKM01000258.1 GCA_003552325.1 Natrialbaceae archaeon
TCGTTCCAGTTCAGGCTGCCGACGATGGCAACCTCGCCGTCGATGACGACCCCCTTCGCGTGGATCTTTTCGAACTGGTCTCCGGCCTCGACGAGACGTGCCTCGAGTGGGAGGCCATCGCGGTCGGCCTGCGCTTCGAGGGAGTCGACGATCGCACGGTTGTCGTCCTCGTTGTACCAGCTGGCGTCGAGTAACACGCGCACGTCGACACCACGTTCGGCGGCTTCCAGGGCGGCCTCGAGCACCGAGAGGTCCTCCCCACCGATTGCGGCCTGTTTGATCAGGATTTCGTCGTCGGCGTCATCGAGGTACTCGAGGAGTCTCCCTTCGGCGTTGTCCGGAGCCACGAGGAGTTCGACTGACTCGAGATCCATCTCCACGACGGGGTGCTCGGCCGGATAGCTCGCCGTGGGGTCATCGTGGTCGACGAAGGTCGCAGTTTCACGGTGTGCATTCCAGGGCGTGACGTCCCAGCCATCGGCATCGGCTCGAAAGACTGCCTCGAGATCGCTCGCGAGCGCCGCGTCGTCGACGATCGTTCCCCAGCCACGACTCGATTCGCCGCCCATTCCGGCCGGATTCCAGTTTTCGGAAGCGACGAGGACGGCGTCGTCGACGATGGCGTATTTCGGGTGATGAAACCGATAACGTGCGTCGCTCCCGCCGAGTGCCGAAACGGTCGCTCCAGCTGCCTCGAGGTCGCTGAGTTTCCTGTCGGTCGCCTCGGGTGTGCCGCCAACCGGACCGGCTTCGACGAGCACCTCGACGGCCACATCGCGCTCGAGAGCTGCCTCGAGTTCGGCCACGAGCGCCGGATGGGTCAGGGTGTAGCCCGCGATGAGAATACGCTCGTCGGCGTCGGCAATCAGCTCGAGAGAAACGTCCGGGCTGTCCGGGAGCACGAACGTGGTTGCCGCCGGGTCGTCGTAGGTCCCGACTGGAAAGCAGGAGGCGTTTTTCGGCCACCAGGCCCCGGTTTCACTTCCTTCTCTGATCTCCTGTTCTTCACCGGCCGCGTTCTTTTCGTCACCTCGGTACCACCCCTGTGCCGTCGGTGCCCGCTCGTAGGCCACCTGATCACGTTTGGTCCCGTTCTCGAGCAGCGTCAACTCATCACCATCGGCCGCGAGCGGCAGATGGCCCTCGAGTTCGATAGGTCGAAGATCGGTGAGCGTCGCCGTCTCCTCGGGTGCCATCGTCACCGCGACTGCCCCGTCGACGGTTTCGTTCGGTAGTGATGCCGTCGCGTGGCCATCGGTGATCGACCAGCCCTCGAGGTTGGTGCCCGCGGGCGTCTCGAGGACGAAGTATTCGCCCACGTTGCCGTCGATGGTCGGGTTCGGGTACACGGCTGTGATCGTAGGAGTGTCGACGCCGCGTTCGATCGGCGGTTCGGTGCCTGGGTCAGTGTCGATTGTACTCGAGCCGTTCGGTGATTCAGATGGGAACGCGGTCGCCGTCGCCGCGGGACACCACCGGTCGTCGCCGGTATGGGCAGTGGTGGTGACTGAAGCCGATAGATCGTCGGTTCCAGTCACTGGCGGTGTCGTCGCTGCAGTGGCTGTCGGTGACGCCGCCACACCGGCGACACCGCCGAGGCTCATACAGGCCAGGCTCATCGCGAGGACGACGACGAGCGTGGCGAGCCGCATACCCGGGAGTCGCCGCGTGTTGGTATATAAACTCGAGCAGAATACCGAGACGAGAACCGATCAGGCCGCCGGCTCGAGTGCCGGTCCGGCCTTTTCGGCTTCGGCCTGTACGAGATAGGCGCGGTCGTCGTCGTAGGCGGCGACTTCCGTCAGCGCCGCTTCGGTGCCGATCTGGTTCAATGCCCAGGCGGCGGAGGCGCGGGCAGTGTCGTCCTCGTCGTCGGCGAGCACGTCCGCAAGCGGAGCCGTCGCCCGAGTATCGCCGATGAGGCCGAGGGCACGGGCAGCCGCACTGCGGATCTCTAGGTTCTCGGCGACGAGCTGATCAGCCAGGGGTTGGACGGCATCCTCGGCACCGATCTCGCCGAGTGCTTTGAACGTCACCTTCTGAAGCAGTGGGTTCGAATCACTGTCTACGTAATCGACGAGCGTCTCGACGACGTCCTCGTCTTCGACACCGATCTTTCCGAGGATGGTGATCGCATCCTGGTCACGTCGGCCTGCTCGCTGAACCATCGGTTCGATGGCCTCTTCAGGCCCCATCCGCTCGAGCGCCTCGAGGGCGTGTTCTTCCATGAAATCGGAGTCGAAGGTCTCCAGGGCGAGTAAGACCATATCGACGTTCCCGCGTTTCTCGTGGACCTTCAGGGCGTGCCACTCGGGCGGGAAGTCCTTGACATGCTCTAAGACATCGTAGTAGCCCTGAGCTTGCAGTTGCTGACGGACGGAGAGGTCATCCCAGGTCTGGGCGTCGTCGACCTCGCTTTCGAGGGCGTCGGTCGCCTCGAGCAGGGCCTCGATCTCTTCGTCATCCTCGTCGGGGTCGAGGTCGGCGTCCTCGATGGCTGCGACGGTCTCCTCGAGTGTCGCGAGCAGCCGCTCGGCCAGTGCTTCGTCGTCCGCAAGCGAGAGTGACGTCCCGAGCACGGCGTTGATGTCCTCGAGTGCGGCTTCGACGGCAGCTCGAAGGTCGGATTCGCCCTGTTCGGTCCAGGTTTCGCTCTCGATTTCGTCACCGACATCCTCGATCGTCGCGATGGCATCCTCGGCGTAGGGACCGCGGGCATCTTCGAGGTCGTCCCCGAGGGCGTCGACCTCGTCTTCGAGTTCCTCGATCTCTTCGTCTTCGTCTTCGTCGTCTTCATCCAGGGCCTCTTCGACGTCCCCTTCGAGGTCCTCGAGTGCGGCTTCGACCTCGTCGAGGTCGGCTTCGGTTTCAGCGTCCTCGAGGGCTGCAGCGACGGCTTCGAGCCGTTCACGCAACGAATCGAGGGTAAGCTCGTCGGGCTCGTCGCTCATGGAACCACCTGGCGAAGGGCTGCTCGCTGCTGACGCAGTACCGGTTTCATACGGGTTTCTCGTGGCAGGATGCTCCTAAGCGTTTCCATCTGGGCTACGAGAACGGTCACTCGAGTGCCTGGGCCCCCTCCTCGACGGGTGCTGGATCCGACCGCCAGTAGAACCAGGGGCTCAACGTCATGTACGCGATCCCCAGAGTCAACAACGCGTACGGGAACGTTCGGCCGGCGAACGTCGGGATCAGAATCGCGAGCGCGTGCACAACCCCCATGATCAGCGCATCTCTTGCGAGCAGGTCGGGGTACTCGATCGTTGAGACCATGAGATAACAGAACGCAGCCGTAATCGCAAGAATCAGCCACGGGTCGTCGACTGGATGGCCGGCCAGGATCGCCGCCCCAATGATCGTCGCTGCGAGCGTCGTCTGAATACCTTCGGTGTAGTTGTCAGCGGTGTCGTAGGCGGTGTAGAGGCCAAGTCTGGCGACCGCCATCGCGACGAACAGGGCACCGATAGCAGTCACGAGCGCCAACTCGAGGGTGAGGGTGTCGAACCCGATCTCGAGGCCGTCACTGATGACGACGAACGCGAGGACGGCCGGCGCGACGGCGAACGACGCCACGTCAGCGAGTGAATCGAGGTACGGCCCGGCCGCAGTCCCGCCGTACCGGCGAGCCAGGATGCCGTCTAAGCCGTCGGCAATCGCCGCGAGGAGGATGAGCCGAGCGGCAAGGGAGATGTCGATGAAGGCCACGACGATCGCCACGAATCCGAGGGCGGCGTTGGCGATCGTGACTGCGTCGGCAATGCCGAGTCGGCCGACGAAACGTGGCAACATGTTGCCGAAGTCGGCCCGGCGAACCCTTACGTGTTTCCGTTTCCCGGCCCTCGAGCGCCA
>PUKM01000266.1 GCA_003552325.1 Natrialbaceae archaeon
GCGATGGCCTCCCACTCGAGGCACGTCTCGTCGAGGCCGGAGACCAGTTCGAAAAGATCCACGCGAAGGGGGTCGTCATCGACGGCGAGGTTGCCATCGTCGGCAGCCTGAACTGGAACGAGAACGCCCTCGAGAACAACCGCGAGGTCGTCCTGGCTCTCCACGGGGAAGAGGCAGGAGCCTACTACGGGGCCGTTTTCGAGGCTGACTGGAAGGGTGACGGCGACGGGCCACTCGGAGGTGTACCGATAGAACTCCTCGTGGTCGTTCTCATCGCGATTATCGCTGTGGCTGTTCTCGGCTGGCAGCACTGTCGCTTCGAACAGTCGGCACCGAAAAAGGATGAAGACGAACGGATCTACTTCTGATCAGTTCTCGAGCGGGGCCGCACTCGAGAGCGCTTCGTCGATATCGGCGGCTGCCATCTTCTCGACGAGGGCATCGATCACCGCTTCGCGTTTCCCTTTGACGAACTTGATCGAGCCGACGACGAGGTGGCCGCCACCGGAGACGCCGGCACCGGGCAGTTCGGCCTCGAGTTCCGACACCATTTTCGGGATGTCGAGACGGACGCCATCACTCCGGAGGACGGCGAAATCCGGGCCGTAGCCGACGGTGATGACGGGGTCGCCCGTCTGTTTGATCTTGCGGTCGTGAATCTCACCAGTGGTCTTCCCGGGTGCGGGGTAGGTGAACCGATGCGCGTGGTGTTCGACGTCTATCCGGTAGAGGTGGACGCCGCTGTCGAGGCGTTCGTGTTCGACGTGGTGGTCTGTGGCCGCGAGCTGTTCGGCGACGGCTGCCCGCGAGCGGTCCGCAAGGAACGAGACCAGCCGTTCGTGGCGTTCGGCCGGGGCGTCCGACAGCTCGAGGACGTCCTGGATCAGTTGATCACCGGAGTTGTACCGGAGCCAGAACGCAGCGTAATCGAGGGCCTCACTGACGTCGCGAAGGCGGTCCTCGTCGTAGCCGTTTTCGGCGGCAAGCTCGAGGTACTGGCCCATGGCGTCGGCTTTCGATCGGTCGGAGACGCCAGCTACAGCAGGGATGTGACGGAGGTTCTCGGTGAGGTCCGGCGCGATCATGCGTGCGAGTTCGACACAGAGCATGCCCGTCGTAATCCGGTAGTCCTCGTCGTGGAGGTACGGGTTGACGTGGGCATCGAGGAGGCCACCGACGGCGTCTGGATCAGGGTGGTGGTGGTCGATAGCGACGATGGGGATATCGTAGTGTGCGAGCGTCTCGTAGGCCGGGACGTCTTCGGCCGTCGAGCCGTTATCGAGCATCAACAAAAGCGGCAGTTGCTGGCCGTGCCGTTCGCGATCCTCGAGCGCGTAGTTGAGGTCACGGGTGGCGTCTTCCATCTCGTAAAACGGTGCTTTCGCTGGCAGTCGCTTGATCAGGTACTGGGGGGCGTTGTCGTCCTCGTGCACGCTCGCGATGAACTGCTCGAGGGCCAACTGGACGGGCACTGCCGCACACATGCCGTCACCGTCGGCGTGGTGGCGGACGCGGATCGGTCGCCCCTCGAGCACGGTTCGTCGGAGCAAGGTGGCGACTTCCTCGAGGTTGGGGCGCAGTTTTTCGAACGCCGGCCAGTCGATCAGTGGCTCGACGTCGTGTGGCTGTGCGCGTGCTTCGAGGGCTTCCTCGAGTCGGTCACGTGCGGCGGCCTCGTCTTCCCCATCGAGTCTCGAGAGGCCATCGACTTCGATCTGGACGCTCTCATCTCGGTGTTCGGGCGTTCCCGTCACTCGAATAACGTCGCCGACCTCGAGTGCGGGGTAGGCACGAACGCCGGCTTCTTCGAAGGCTGCACAGGGGACGACCCCGTACTCGTCGGCGACGTGGAAGATGGTCGGGCCGCCGGTCTGTTTGATCTGGACGATCTTCCCCTCGAGGTGGATCTGTTCGCCGACGTTGGCCTCGAGTCGGTCGGTTCCGGTCAGCGGATAGTCGTGGTCGACGGCGACGAGTTCGTACGTCTCCTCGTCCTCGAGGTCGATATCGACGGGTCGGAACGCCATGTCGCCGTTCTCTCTGACCTCCTCGAGTTCGACGACCAGTTCCTGGCCAACGCGGAAGGTTCCTTCGAGCACGGATTCGTGGACGAGTCCTGAGACATTGTCTGAGAGGTCGACGAAAATCCCGTATTCGACGATGCCGTTGATTTCGGCCAGATACGGGGTTTCGGGTTCGACGTCGGCGGCGGTACAATCGGGAGCGAGATCGGAGACGACGGAAACATTTCCGTCGGCGGCGTCGCCGGACCCTCCGGCGGTGTCACGTGTCATCGGTGCCGATACTTTGGTATCACCCCGTATAACCCTTGTCAGATCGTTTTCCACGGACAGGGCTTCCGGAACGTTTAGCAACGTCAGGGTCAGAGTGAGTATATGGGTCTGCTGGATGCGTTGTTTCGCTCGAGTGAGATTCTCGGTATCGCCGAGGAAACCCTCGAGTTCGCCCTCGAGTCTTCCGAGGCCACCCACCCACACGAGTACATGGGGTTTCTTCGTGGGACCGAGGCGACCGAACTAGGACTCGATCGGAGTGGTCTCGTGATCACGGACATCCTGGTGGTTCCAGGGACCGAATCGAACAGCGTGAGCGCGACCGTCCGCACGAGTACGATCCCGAACGACGTCAAGGCCCTCGGCAGTATCCACTCCCATCCAAACGGCGTGATTCGCCCGAGTCAGGCCGACCTCGAGACGTTCGGTCGGGGAAGCGTCCACGTCATCATCGGCGCCCCCTATCGCCGACGAGACTGGCAAGCCTTCGACTCACAGGGCCGTCCGATACACCTCGACGTCCTCGACGTTTCCCTCCCCGATAGCGACGAGTTTTTCGACTTCACACAGGCGGATATCGACGAGGAGTTGCGTGGCCAATGACCCGAACTGCGGAGTCCGATGCGTCTCTCGTCGTCGCCCAGGGCACCTTCGATCTCCTTCACCCCGGCCACGTCCACTACCTCGAGCATGCCGCGTCGATGGGAGACCGACTCGTCGTGATCATCGCCAGGCCGACCAACGTCGATCACAAGGAGGCTCCAATCTGTTCAGCCGAGCAACGTCGAGAACTCATCGGCGCTCTCGAGGTCGTCGACGAGGCGATCCTCGGCGACCGCGAGGACATTTTCCGACCGATCGAGGAGCTCGAGCCGGACGTCATCGCACTCGGGCACGACCAGCATCACGATCCGGCCGCGATCGAAGCCGAACTCGCCGCTCGGGGCGTGACCTGTCGTGTCGAACGAGCCCCGGGCCGAACGCCACAGTACGACGACGAACTACTCTCGACGCGGCTGATCATCGAACGGATTCTGAAACGCCGGGGCTGAAAGGCCAGTCTTCGATGTCGGTCGTCACTGCTGTTCGAGAGCGTCCGCCGTTCCCTTCCAGCGAAGGGCTCTCGAGAGCCCTACAACCCCATTCGAACCGCCGTTCCCGTCGGCTCTCGAGAATCGATTTCGAACGTCCCACCCGACTCGAGTACCAGTGTCTGAGCGATCCAGAGCCCGATGCCGCCGGAATGGACGAGTTTCTCCTCGAGGGGGACGGCGAGCGCGTCTCGCTCGAGGGCAGGGATACCGGGGCCGTCGTCTTGGATGGTGCACACGCAGCCATCGTCGGTTTGTGTGAGTGAGAGCGTCACCGTCGGGGCCTCGCCGTCGTGATGGTGAATCGCATTTTCGACGAGTTCGTCCACGAAGGCCACCTACCTAAAACAGCGAGAGAGTCCCGCCGTTCACGGCGGGCGTGAATCGCGTCACTCGTCGATGCGAACCATCGGTCACTCCCCGGCCGGAGTCTCCAAGTCGTTAGCGGCGTGGATCAAC
>PUKM01000033.1 GCA_003552325.1 Natrialbaceae archaeon
CACGTCGACGGTCGCTTCGTCGCCATCGTAGAGAACGCCGCCCACGTCTGCCAGTAGGTCGAGACCAGCGATCTCGCCGGGCTGAAGCGGGTAGGTCGCCATCGCGTCGGCATCGAACTCCCCGCGTGCGCGCTCGATGACTGCCTGTTCGTCCTCGTGTTTTCCGTTGAAGAAGGGGTCTTCACAGACAGATTCGGGCAGATAGCCGTTGATGATCAGCAACTGGGACTCGATGCCAAGTTCGCCGAGATCCGATGCACTTCGCTGGATCTCATCGACTGAGGAGTCCTCGGGCTTGCCGACGAAGGCAAATGAGGTTTTCTCGCTGTCCTGAAGCGTGTCAATGGCTCGCTCGTACTCCTGTTTTCTGTCTTCCATCGAGGCGGCAGGACCGATACAGGTTGACCCACCCTTTTCGAGTTCAGCGTTCCAGTCGGAGGGCAGTTCCATCAGCCGGATCGTGTGACCCGTCGGCGCGGTATCGAAGACGACCACGTCGTACCCTGGGGAGTCCATGAAGTCGACGAAGTTGTCGAAAGCCGCGATCTCCTCGACACACGGACTGTTGAGCTGTTCTTCGACGGCCTGAATCTGCTCGTCGTCGAGCAGTTCGCGCATCGGCTCGATGGTTTCTTGACGGTACTCCTCGGCGGCCTGATCGGGGTTGATCTCGATTGCTGAAAGATTGTCGATATCGTCGATTGCGGTGACCTCGTGGCCGATCTCTTGGCCAAAAATATCCGAGAGGTTCGGTGCGGGGTCGGTCGTGACCAAGAGAGTGTTGTAGTCGTTATCAGCGAGCCACGTCGCTGTTGCACAGCTGACAGTGCTCTTGCCGACGCCACCTTTGCCGCTGAAAAAGACGAACTCGGTGTCTTCGCCGCTTGGTTCAACAACGTCTCGGGCATCCGTCGTGGTTTGGGTCGTTGCCATTTGTTATGCCTCGTGAGGTTGCGTTCGTCGATCTCGCAGTTCGGCTGCCATCTCGTCGTAGGAGAGATACACCTCTTTGGCGACAATCTCGCCGTCGACGGTCGTGATCGGGAGGATATCTGGGCCGTTCTCTTGGACGAGGTCGTAGATTTTCTTGGTATTGAGGAAATCGTCGATGTTGTGTTGCATGTTCGCTCGCGAGATTTCGGCGTGCTCGAACGCCTCTTCGAGCTGGTCGAGGGCGGCACTCATTTCGACGAGTTCGTCGTCCGGATCGGGTCCACAGACACCTGTGGAGCAACACATCGCTTCTTCGTAGAGTTTGAGTTCTGTCATAGTGGGTTGTGTTCAATCGTTAGGGTAACTTTTCGGTGGTTGTCAGTCGATAGGTAGCCGTTAATCGCTGAACTCATTTTAGCATTCATTGAACTATACGTAAAAGCACTTCGGTCGTCGTCAACCGACGAAACCACTGGTCGACCACGCAGCCTCCTCATCGCCACAGGTGGCCGTAACACACCGCGAGGCGGGTGCGCTCACGAGCACGAACGCACTTTCTTCGTCCCCATTTCGGATCTGACGCGTCGCAGCCGGGGGTATCCAGATGGCGTCTCCAGCTTTCATCTCGAGCGATTCGTCGTCAATGACAACCGTGGCTGCTCCCTCAAGGAGGATGTAGATCTCCTCGTGGTCGTTCGTCTCGTGGTCGTGTGGCTGGTTGCGCCATCCGGGTTCACAACGAACCATCGAGACGCCGACTTGCTTGCTCTCGAGTGAATCACTAAGCGTGTGCATCGCCCCCGAAACCGGCTCGATGTCGCCGTAGTTGACTCGCTTGTACGTACTCATCGGCACCAACACCCTGATTTGTCGGTACGGTCGGTCGACGCGATTATCCATAAGCTGGGTTGGGCAACTCTCATACTACGGCTAACTTTAGCAATTACTAAATTGTTGTGTTCGTGCCCAGCGCCATTTGTTCGCCACCGACCATAACTCTTAATCCAGTATCTGTTCAATCATATCTATGTCATCGACCGACCGGCTCGAGCGCTATCTCGAAGACGACCGCGGCGGGTGTACTGATGCAGATGTCAGCGAACGGCTGGCAGAACTCGAAGAAATCGATGCCGCCGCCGGCGAGTCATTCCTCGAGACCGATGTTGAG
Organism: Natrialbaceae archaeon; assembly: GCA_003552325.1. Lineage (GTDB taxonomy): Archaea > Halobacteriota > Halobacteria > Halobacteriales > Natrialbaceae > Natronosalvus. The sequence continues at coordinate 2,102 of PUKM01000033.1, forward strand.
GTACTCTCAGCACTGGCAAACGAGACCCGATATCGGATCGTTCGCATCCTCCATGCAGCGGGCGAAGAACTGTGTGTTTGTGAGTTCGCGCCTCTGCTCGAGGGCAGCGACAGTGCGATCAGTCACGCGCTCTCGAAACTGACCGATGCGGGCTTACTCACCCGTCGAAAAGACGGTAAGTGGCGAAAATACCGGACTACGGCGCGTGCGAACGCACTGTTGGTCGCTTTAGATGGCTCGCGTTCGATCTATTGAGACATATATATTTCACATACAAGCTCTCAAGCCGGCACCGTCCAATCTACTATCGATGAAAGACGATTCGTCGGTGACCTTAGGATTCGTCTTTGTGCAGAACGCTGGTCGCAGCCAGATGTCGACAGCGTTTGCCGAACGCGAGCGTGACCGTCGTGGCCTCAAAGACAGTGTTGAGATCATTACCGGGGGTACCCACCCCGCAGATAGTGTCCATGACGAGGTCGTGACAGCCATGGGCGAGCGTGACATCGATCTCTCGGATCGAACGCCACGAGAAGTTTCAACAGAGGAGCTCGAATCGTGTGATGTTGTTGTCACGATGGGCTGTTCGACCCTCGAACTGGACGCTGAGGATGTTGATGTTCGTGACTGGGCGTTGGAGGATCCAGACGGTCAAGATCTTGATCAGGTCCGTACGATCCGGGACGATATCGAACAACGAGTGAAGCATCTATTCGACGAAGTTGATACGAACGGTTCGCAGTAATTCCGAGAGTTAGCGGATCGATAACCGTTCGATAGAGCGTTTTGTAGATATCAAACACATTTGGATCACCACTAAGAAGGTGAAATTGAGGCACACATCAAAATCCATCCTCCGAGGTTGTGCGGAAATCCGCTATTTGCCCCGAACATCCCGCTCACCACCTGAAAACCTATAACGACCGGCGGAAAACTCAACACGGAGATCCCCGCTGTATATGCCGACCTATACCTTCGCTATCGACTTCCACGTCCACTCCGAACAATCATACGATGGCCGCGAACCGATCGAGTTGATCCTCGAGCACGCCGCCGATATCGGACTCGACGGTGTCGTCATTACTGACCACGACGAAATCGACGAGTCGCGTCGGGCAGCCGAACTGGCACCGGAATTCGGCCTGATCGGTATTCCTGGCGTCGAGGTGTCGACGACACACGGTCACTTACTCGCCGTCGGCGTCGAGGAACGACCCAGCGCAGGCAACCCTTTCGAACACACTGTCGAACGCGTACACGAACTCGGGGGCATTGCCATCGTCCCACACCCGTTCCAGCGAAGTCGACACGGCGTCAGAAAACGACATCTCACCGACGTTGACGCCATCGAAGTGTACAACTCGATGCTCTTTACCGGCTATCGAAATCGTCGTGCCCGAACGTTTGCCCGCCGGCGTTCCTATCCCTGGATCGGAGCCAGTGACGCCCACTCCCTGCCAAACGTCGGGCGTGCCTACACTGACGTCGTGGTACGTGCAGGCGACGGGACCACGAAAGCCGACATCGATGGGGAAGATCTCGTCGACGCGATTCTCGAGGGTCGAACCCGAATTCAGGGGAAACGAACTCCCGTACACAAGAGCACCCTCCAGTACGCCAAAGGGTCGCTCAGAAAGTCGACGTACATGCTCACCAAACGAGCACCACTGGTACCCACGGTACCGGCGTCGATGAATCGGTCCCGCTGAAGCGTGACGCC
>PUKM01000168.1 GCA_003552325.1 Natrialbaceae archaeon
GTCATCGAGCACCGTGACGTACTCCTCATCCGTCACTTCACCGACTTCGTCGGCGTGAAACTCGACCCCACCGTCGGGGAGAACGAACTTATCCCCCATACACTTCACCACGGATATGTGACCGGATGACGCCGGCAAACTCACCCTCGAGTAAGTCGAGAATCAGTTCCTCGAGAGAGCGACCGCGTTCGCGGGTTGCCTCGCGTAGTGTCGTATCAATGCTGAGACCACTGTCGTGGTTTGTATCCAACATACGGATGGGGCTTTTTAGACGAGTCTAATAATTATTTTGCAACACATATTTGTACGCGTTAAAATAACATGACGATGATTCACACGCCCGCCCCCTTATGTGGTGGACGTTCTAACAACGTTTAACCCCAAGTTTGATTATACTGGTGTATGGTCGTTCGTCGTGAGAGCTGGTCGATTTATCGGGAAGCGCTTCCCATCCTTGGAATTGCACTCCTCGGGGGACTGTTCGCCGGTGTCGTCCTCGAGGGTATGGTCGAACAGGTCAGACGATTCCCTGGCTTGCTCGTGATGGTCCCGGTCTTTCTCGCCACTCGAGGCAACGTGTATGGGGCACTCGGCGGCCGAATCGCAAGTGGGCTCCACCAGGGACTGATCGAACCGCACTTTCGCTGGGACGAACGTCTGGTCAACGCCGTCGTCGCCTCCTTCGTGAACGGGATCGGTATTTCGATCGTTATTGGCGTGATCACGTGGCTCGCCCTGGCGATTCTCGGCTGGGACTCAGCGCATCTGTTCGAGTTCGTCGGCATCATGCTCATCGCCGGGACACTGACATCAGTCGTGCTTATTCTCGGACTGCTCTCGATTATCTTCGCCGGCTACAAACTCGGGTACGATCCGGACAACCTCGTCGGACCAATCGTCACGACACTTGGTGACATCTTCGGCATGGTCTTCTTGCTCTTTGCGGTGACCGTCATGGGGGTGCTCGCTGGATGATTCCGGCACAGACGGGCGATCTCGGCACCTGGGAGGCCAGATCGATCGTCCGGACGATGTTTCCGCTACTGGTCGTGCTCTCGATCATCGTGTTGGCGGCCGGCATTACCCTCGAGAGTGCCGAAGCAATGATCGAGCAGTACGGCATCCTGGCCGTCATGGTGCCGACGATGGTCGACATGGGCGGAAATTTAGGAGCGATCATGAGTTCGCGACTCTCGAGTCGGCTGCACCTGGGGACCGTCTCGTTCGACCCACGCGACCCGATACTGCTCGGGAACATCATCGCCGTCCTCGCCCTTGCGGCAAGCGTGTTTACAGCACTCGCATTTGGGGCGTACGCGATCGGAGCCGTCCTCGGTATCGGTCTGGCGTTGTCGACGCTCCTCGTTATCTCGCTCGTCAGTGGGATGTCCGTCGCCGTCGTTGCTATCGTCTGTAGTATCGTGACCACCTACCTCTCGTACCGTGCCGGAATCGATCCCGACGATACGACGATTCCGATCGTCACGAACGTCGTCGACGTCTTCGGCATGGTCATCTTCATCGGCGTTTCGTGGCTTGTACTCTTTTGATCGCCCTGTGCTCACCGCTTCCGACGCTCCTATGTGCGTGCACATCCAAGCTTGAGGCAACCGTGTCATCGAACGCTGATCGGCCCGACCGACCCCCCGTTGCCCGCTTTCTCGAGGCACTCGAGGTCAGGCGGAACGTGCTCATTTCGGTGATCGTCGGCGTCATCTTTACTGTCTTGACGTTCGTCTTTTTCGTCGTCATCCCCGGAACGGCCCAGCAAATGGAGTACCTGCTCGCGCTGGCGTTCGTCCTGGCAACGACGGTCGCCGGGTCGGTATTGATCCTGTTGCTGATCTACCAGACCGTCCAGCTTTCACGGGAGTTACAGGACGGCGAGCCACATTGAGCGCCCAGGGTGAGCACCCGCGACGAGCCGATCACTCGAGGAGGAGGCTCTCGGTGAAGATTCGTGACGAATAGCCGTCGAACAGTGTGCTGTCAGGCCCAGATGTGCCGATGAACTGAGATTCGAATTCCGGGGCATGTTGCCGATTCCGCTCGGTTTCAACGTCGAAACGGCAATACTTTTCGGTCCCCCCGATAAATCCCCGTGATATGGCCGAGGATCTCAAAAAAGGGCTCGAAGGGGTGTTGGTCGCTGAATCGGACCTCAGTTCGATCGATGGTGATGAGGGTCGGTTGATCTATCGTGGGTATCCGATCGACGAACTAGCCGAGAAGGCCACGTTCGAAGAAGTCCTTTATTTACTCTGGTACGGACATCTTCCGGACGAGGGCGAACTCTCGGCGTTCACCGACGCCATGGCCGGTGAGCGAACGGTCGACGACGCGATTCTCGAGACCGTGCGCAGTCTCGCCGAGGCGGGCGAGGAGCCCATGGCTGCCTTGCGAACGGCGACCTCGATGCTGTCGGCGACCGAACCCGAAGGAGACGCCGAGGCAGCAGACCTCGAGGCGTCCCTTCGAAAGGGGCGACGGATTACGGCGAAAATCCCCACCGTCTTGGCCGCGTTCGAGCGATTCCGCCAGGGTGAAGAGCCGGTCGACCCGAATCCGGAGTTCGGCCTGGCCGAGAACTTCCTCTATATGTTCACCGGCGAGCCACCGGAACCGGTCGCTGCCGAAACGTTCGATCAGGCGCTCATCCTGCACGCCGACCACGGCTTCAACGCCTCGACGTTCACCTCGATCGTCATCGCCTCGACGATGGCCGACGTCTACAGCGCGCTCACGGGCGGCATCGGGGCGCTCTCGGGCCCCCTCCACGGCGGCGCAAATCAGGACGTCATGGAAGTGCTCATCGAAATCGACGAGAGCGATCTCGACCCCCGTGACTGGGTCGAACAGGCCACCGAGGAGGGCCGACGAATCCCCGGATTCGGGCACCGCGTCTACAACGTCAAAGACCCACGGGCGAAGATTCTCCAGGAGCGCAGCGCCGAGCTCGCCGCCGAAGGCGATAGCAAGTGGTACGACATCACGACGACGCTCGAGGCCTACCTCACCGACGAAAAGGGCCTCCCAGAGAAGGGAATCGCCCCCAACGTCGACTTCTACTCCGGGTCGGTCTACTACCAGCTCGGTATCCCCATCGACATGTACACACCTATCTTCGCGATGAGTCGCTCGGGTGGCTGGATCGCCCACGTCCTCGAATACCAGCGTGACAACCGACTAATCCGGCCTCGAGCACGGTACACCGGCCCCGAAGAGCGGGAGTTCGTGCCGCTATCGGACCGCTGACGACGTCAACTCGTTAGGAGGAGTTAGCTTCGTTTTTTATTATCCCACCGACGTCAGCGAGGCGTCGACGGACGGCCCCCACTCGCCGAGGCGGGACCGCCACCTCGAGTTCGATACGAACACCGTAGGTTACATCCGACACGGTAGCACAGTCGTACAACCAGGAGAGCACTGCCTGTCCCGCATCGCCGGAGGGGATCGCGACACGGAGCCGCGTGACGGGGAGGGTCGCGACGAGTCGTTCTTCTACGCTGTCTCCATCGGCTGACTCGACGGTGACCGGCGTCCCGCCAAACCGTGCCGCGAGGTGCTCGACGAGCGGGGCACTCGAGGCGTGACCGAGGACGATGTCGGCTCGCTCGAGTGCGTCGACCGTGCCGGGAACGACCGCTTCGAACCAGTCGGGGAGGCCCCCGAGGCCGGGAACCGGTGGGGTGTCCGTGACGGACACGTCGTGTGGCTCGAGGGTGAGCCGGCCGGTCTGGGCCCGGCCCGGTGACGGCCCCGGCGGTTCCCCCCGTATCGAATGCCGATCGA
>PUKM01000052.1 GCA_003552325.1 Natrialbaceae archaeon
CGAATGTGACCTCCCAACGCGACCGCGTCCAACTGACGCTCTTTCAGCTGGACAACTACGGCCCGTGGACCGTGACACCGGCACCCCGTCGGGAGACCGACTTACAGGCGCTGCAGGCTCGTGTGTACGCATCGGTCGCCGACTTCGTCGGCCGTGACGATGGCTATGCGTTCTTCGACCGGTTCGACAACATGATCGCCGTCACCAACGGTATCGACGAGGCCGCACACGCCACCTTTCAGGAGTGGGTCCGAACCCAGTTTCCGGTCACCGTCAGCGCCGGAATCGGAACCGGGGACACCCCGGTTGACGCACTCGAGCACGCGACACAAGCGATTCAGGCAGCTGGCAGCGCCCAGTCTGCCACCCGAACGGAAGTACTCGCCCGTGAAGGTACGCAAAAAACGAGCGGTGAGCTCACCGTCGTCCACTTCGACGTCGTCGATGCAACTGGCACCTACACCGATCGCGTCAGCGCGGGTGACGCCGGCATTATTATCAAGCGGGCCGCCGTGGAACTGGACGCCCATCTGCAACGTACCCACGGTGCGATCGCCAACTTCGTCGGCGGCGACAACATCATCGCGATCTGTCCACCCCTCACCGATACGGTCGTCGACGACGTCAGGGAGACCATACTCGAGGAAACCGGCGTCGAACTCCAGGCCGGAATTGGGACCGGAGAGACCGCTCACGAAGCCGGCTATCGCGCCAAAATCGCCCTCGAGGAGTGTCGAGAGACGGGCGACCGGGTCCACCGGGCGGCGTACGCAGAGCACTAACCCATGACCGAGGAGGCGCTCTATTTCACCGGCCAGGATACGGTCGAGCGTCGGCCACTGGACCTCGGCGCGCTCGCACCTGGGGAGATCGAAATCGAGACGCGCGTCTCGGGAATCAGCCCCGGCACGGAACTCCTCGTCTATCACGGCAACGTTCCGGAGGGGTTCGCCGTCGACGAGACGATCGACGCGCTCGGGGGCGAGTTTCAGTACCCACTCACCTACGGCTACGCGTCCGTCGGCGACGTCCGGGCCATCGGCGAGGGCGTCGATGACAGCTGGCTCGGCCGAACCGTCTTCTCGTTTACGCCCCATCAGACCGCAACACAGTGTCGGCCCGAGTCGGTGTTTCCATTGCCACCTGATCTCCCCACGAGTGCCGGCGTCTTACTTCCACAGATCGAGACCGCGACCAATCTCGTCCTCGACGGTAACCCAAAGCTGGGCGAGCGCGTGATCGTCTTCGGTGCCGGTGTCGTCGGGCTCAACACGATTCGAATGCTGGGTTCGTTTCCACTCGAGCGCCTCGTGGTCGTCGAACCACGCTCGAAACCCCGAGAACTGGCTCGATCGTTCGGAGCCGACGTCGTCCTCGAGCCGGTGGAGGCCGCCGAAGAGCTCGAGAGGATGGACATGGATCTGGCCTACGAGATCACCGGTAATCCGTCCGTCCTCGACGATGCAATCGACGCCGTCGGCTACGACGGACGGATCGTCGTCGCCTCCTGGTACGGGACGAAGCGAGCCGCGCCCGACCTCGGTGGCCGCTTCCACCGGGACCGGATCGACATCGTCTCGAGCCAGGTCAGCACCATCAGGCCCGAGCTCAGGGGACGGTGGGACCGCGAACGCCGGTTCGAAACGGCGGGACGATGGCTCGAGCGCATCGATCACGAGCGGCTGATCACCGACCGTGTGCCGTTTCACGCGGCCGGAGATGCCTACGAACGGCTTGCAGCCACACCGGAAGACACGTTACAGGTCGTGTTGACCTATGAGTGACCGCTCCTCGAGGTGGCGGCGGCCGCTCGCGGTCGCGCTCATCGTCGCTGGGAGCCTCTTCACGATCGCTCGCCTCGCCGCATCGACGACCGGTCTCGGCAGCTGGCGGCTCCGACTGGCCGCAGCGAAACGGCTCTCGCGGGTTGCTCCGGATCGACTGCCGCGCCCGCTCCGTGTCCTCCCACCACCGGAGAAGGAGTACGCCGGCGTCTGGACGATCCCGCCGGACGAAGCCCGTCGCCGCCTGCTCGAACACCACGGTTTCTCACAGCTCACGCGAGCGTACCTCCACGCCTACGAACGGGCCGGTGAGCCGACGTACGAGGTCGCGAGCTGTGCCTACCGCCCCACCGGTTTTTTCGGCTCCAACCAGTTGCACGTCCGGCTCTTTCCGCGGCCGGATGGGACCACCGACGTCTGGTGTCACTGGGAGTGTAACCCGAACGTCTCACCGCTGGCCCACCTCCGCCAGGAGGGCTACGACCCAGCACGTGGCAAGCGACGGCTCGAGGGGATGCTCGATGACGCGTTCGTTCCGGCCGATGATCCTGGGCTGGGCACGGCGGAAACGGACGAAGATGCAGACGAACGGTAAGAGGCTGGTGGTTGGTGGGTCTTCTCGAGGCAGACGGCTAGACAATCCGACCGTCCCCGAGTGTGGACACAGACTGCTGAGAGCCAAACGGTTTTAGTCGCTGACCCAAATGTAGTGATAACAAATGGCAGGGACCAACGCCTCACCGTCATCGCTCACCCCGCTTCACTGGCTTGCCGTCGTGACGGCGCTCGTCAGCGCTGGCGTCCACCTGGTTTTGGGCATCGAGTTTCTACCTCACTGGATGGGCATTAGCTTCCTCCTCGCAACCGGGGGGTTCGTCGGTGGCGTCGCCCTGTTCTTCGCGAACGTCCGGCGACCGCTGCTCTATCTCCTCGGGATTCCATTCACCGCGAGCCAGATCGTCGCCTGGATCGTCCTCGGCGACCCCGGCGGTGCGTACCTCGCCTGGGAAGCCGTCGACAAGGTCGCACAGGTGCTCCTCATCGGTGCGCTTGTGGTCCTGTATCGCCGTGAGTCCTGACCGGGAGAGACCACACGGGCCCGTCGGGTGGCCGCTGCGTCTCCGGGGCCAGCTCGTGCTCGAGCTCCGTCGACACGTCACCACACCACTCACCCACCGACTTCGGCTCGGTCCACTTCGTCGAGTACACCGGCTCAAGCGCCGACTCCACCCGGAACGGTACACTGACGCTGATCCCTTCACCCTCGTCCGCGTCGATCCAGACAGCATAACCCGAAGCGTCCTCGAGTGGATCCCACGCACCCCCCAGTGGGGACGCGTCGTCGGCGGAACCTGGGATCGACGGTGGGAGCGGTTCGAGGACCGAGCCGTCTACCGCGGCCTGCGCGAACACTATCACGACGGGATCCCCTGGCGAGACACCGCTCTCTACGACGCGTTTCTCGACCAACTCGAGCGGTTCGGTAACGCCTGGGGGTACGGCTCTCTCGCCGAGTTCGACAACCGGTGTACGGAGATCGACCGCCTCTACCGATCGCTGTGCGAACACGGATATCGAACACAACGCCAGGTCGCCGGCGTCGAGCGTCCACGGTTCGCTCACATCCGCGACGAGATCAACGTCGACATCGGCCGTGACGGGACGCTCTACTGGCGAACCTACGGCCAGCACCGACTGGCGCTGGCGAAACTCCTCGACCTCGAGGAAGTGCCAGTCGTCATCCATCGACGGCATCGGGACTGGCAACGTGTCCGCGATCGAGTCCGTACGGGTTCGGACACGGGTGTGCGTGGAGCGTCCAACGCACCCGAATCTGCCGTCGGGTCACACCCTGACCTGTACGACGTGTGCGTTCTTCACTGAGTCCTTACTCGAACCGGGCGTCGACGACCACGTGTGACACACCCGCGCTGTGGCTCTTTACCCGGTGTCGATCCACCACCTCGAGCGAGCGTCCCGCCTCCGTCGC
>PUKM01000272.1 GCA_003552325.1 Natrialbaceae archaeon
CCTCCGTCTGGGTTTGTAATCAAGCCTCCTCTCTGTCTTTTGTCTTGAGAAGTACCGTTGTGATGACAGCATACTGCATTAAAACTCTGCCAGCCGGATGGCGTGGTCTTGCGTTTAGCAGGAAGGTGTTGCTGTATTACGTCGGCTACTACACTCATTGTTATATTTTAGTGTAGTTTGATTCAAAAGTCAATCAACTTCGAACAAGTATTTTTGTGATATCCACAGGATTAGCAGTTGCTTTGAATCTCAAAAAACTAAACACACCGTTAAAATTCACAGGCACTGGTTCTGATTCAGAAGAGCCATCAAAACTCACAGTGTCAATGTCTACCCACGACACTGCTTCTGCATTGTCGTCTACTATATTTTCCAGTGTTCCTTGAACGATGATATCACCTGCATATCCGTCTGAATAGATTGCAACAGTGTGTAGAGCAGCATTCCCGTTAAGAGCAGGCTCTGCTGTTATCCATTCTGAATACCATTCGTCGTTTTGTTCGTCACTGTCATACGGCAAAAAGTTTGTAACTGAATAGGTTTTTGCAGGCCCAGGAAAAGCATCGGTGCTTACAAGAATGGTGCCTTTCTGACCGAATCCTGTGTCTGTATAAGTTATTCTTTGCCTTCCGTGAGAATCTTGCAGTATAACAGTGTATGACAGATATTGGCTTTTAACATTAAGCAGATCATTTCCTGTTATTGTAACTGTAAATAATCCTCTATTTACAGCAGAATCGTCTCCGGAAACAATTTCACCTTCTCGCTGAATTATCTGTCTTTGATTTTCGTCAAACGCTGTAAAAAACACAGTAGCAGTGTCGTTGGAATCCTGTAAGGTAAACTGATTTAAATCAATAGGCTTTTGGTCTGAATTCAGTAACTGAAATTCAAGCACATTGTCTATTCCTCTATATACTACTAGTTGTCTTTTATACACTGGATCAAACTCCGTTATTTGGCCCGCATCATCGGATATTATAAAGGTTCTGTTAGAGACTAAATATCGTGGCGTTAATTGCATAAGTGTATTTATTAAGATGCTAAGTATACAGTCATGGCCTAAAAAGACAAAGTCTGGCAGCAGTCAATAATATATGTTACTAAAAGATATAGAAGAAAATTTTCCGTTCATTTCAGTTGTTGTGTACGGAGGACAAGAGTACGTGGGAATAATAGTTAATCAGGATCAATTGGTTACTTCCATGTACGTTTACGCTCAGTTAAACACCGATACAGAAAAACAACGGTTTTTAGAGATGGGTGAGATATGGTGGTGGGAGTCTAATCGAATGATTCCCATATCAATATTCCTTGCGGAAGAAATGCAGCAATTTCAATATGCTTTAATGACAATGAATTCCAGAGATGTAAAAGTCAGTCTTGGGCCCTGTGTAAATCTCAACAATCTTGCTGTCAAGAGAGTAAAAAGAAAAAACGTCCAACTCGTTCGAAAGAACAAAAAATAACTAACCTTCCTCTAGCATCTGCTCACACAATAAATTCATATGGACTATAACTGCAAACGCATAGGAGATCGAATGACTTTTTTTAAAGTAGTAACTACCGTCTTCTGGTTTCTTCCAGACTTCCTGTAAAATAGTCTTCCAGTCCTTGTTTTGCAAGTACTTCTTGGAAGGTCGGATCATAGACAGGACGGCAGCTAATTGTTCCACGGAAGTAGGGCAAGTCTTTTTCAGAAGTTCCCCATGCCCGTTTAAATGAAATAGTTGATCCACAAACTCCTTTCGCTCTAGCAGTTCCCATATCGGCTCCTTTGTTAATAGTTGCTGTAAGTGTTCTTCGTCTCGAACACCCTGATAGATAGATACATTAAGAAAATCCAGCTTGAAATATCCTCGCTCTTCTGCTTGTTTATAATCAACAGTAGCAAGACTGTCAACAGGATTGTGTGGTATTTCTGTTGCGTACACACCTGTGTTGTGTTTTTTGCCGTTTTCCAGGCAAGCAATTCTGTGTGGAATTTTTTCTAACAAGATCGATCGATCAGGAAAATCTATGTCAATATCCATTTACGCTTCCTTACACTTTGCGCCATGCCAGCGTGTATAATTTGATTTAGTTAGTTGTTTCCCACAATGTTCGCAGGTATAATCTTTAGGCATAGATTTTCCTTTGTTATGCTGAACAAAGCCTTCTTCTAGTTTTTTAGCCCAGCCTGCCTTCATTGCTTCTTTTTCTTCTAATGTACGACTTTTATTTTTATTCCAAGCAGTTCGTCCTTTATTAGCATTGCTTACAGCATCTTTGACTTTTTGTATTTGAGAGACACCTTTGTTCCAGGCAATGTTTCCCTTATTAGCAGAGCCTATTGCCTGTTTTGCTTCTTTTGTGTGTTTTTTATTAAACATACCGTTTTGATTGCCTTTTGATGTAGGCGGACGTGCATTTATACAAATATTTGTAAGGATGCCATTTTCTTCAAAGCCTTCTCTGCCGTATCTTAATATGTAATCGTCTTCTAATTTATATGCTTCGTTTTCATCACTAATATTATCTACAACAACTTCTATAATAGGTTCTAAGCCTTTATTTCTTAAAGATTGTATCTTAAAAAACTTCTTCCTATTATCTGTATTGTCTAACGTTTCGTTAAGGTGATGAAACATTCTATTATCTTTACCTTTACCTATATAAAACGGCTTACTTGTTTCGGGGTCTACATATTGATACACATAATACATTGTTTTTCTCCTACAATGTATTTATCAGCAAAGTCAATATCAATACTTAAATTTATCAAAGATTACTCTCTTTAGCCACATCTTTTACAAGTTGTACATCTGTAGGCTGACGATTAAATCGTTTTGCCCAATGCTGGGGATTCATTACATAATATATCATGTCAAGGTGTTCGTCGGTAAAGTTATTTAACATTTCTTTACCGGTCTTGCAATTCAGAATTAGCCAGGGAGATATTTTTCCGTCCTTGATATGCCAGACTGCTCTGTTTAGTGATACGTATCGAAAGTAATGATTCCAAACACTGTCGTTTTCATCTGCCCATTCAGTCATTGTCATTATGCTTCTTTCCAAAGCAGTTTCTACATTTTCATTCAAGATTAATTCCAGTGCATATTTTTCATACATTGCTTCTCTGCACCAGTGATCTAACTTTACTCCAGACGTCACAACATAGTCAATATACTTTTCTGGATACAGGGGCTTGACATTTGTAATAAAACTGCCAAATTTTACAAATGCATTGTAGTAGGGTGATTTGCAGAAGTCTTCATAGGTTTTGTCTTTTTTTGCTCCTGCTGACATCTTGTAAAATCTATTAAAAGCATAGAATCCCATCTGTACTCGCTTTTCCTTTTTTTGCAGAGCTCTTCTCTTTTTTTCGCACATGTGCACGGCAAGAGTTTTTTCTCGAGTGTACCCTGTGCCACAGTATTCGCAAACATAAGGTTTAGAGGTTGGGTTTTTCGATACCATGTTCTTCAGCCAATCGTTTGAGTTCTGCTTTTGTAGATAGTTCAGCAAGTAGTTCGATCTCCTGTTGTTTCATGTTAGGGTAGAGTTCTGATAGAAAATTAACAGCTTTGTTATTACTGGTTTTCTTTTTAAAACCTATCCAGGGATGGAATTGATTTTTTCCGGTTGATCCACACATGCACAATAGTTGCCATAGCAGTTGAGGATGCCCTTTGTCTTTGCTTACACCCAGTGTGTTGAAGTTTTTGTTGTAATATTCATTGGTCTTGAAAAC
>PUKM01000090.1 GCA_003552325.1 Natrialbaceae archaeon
GACAGCCTGAAAGCGACGATCTGGGAGGGCGGAACGGTCGTCGTCCCCGCGTTCGCGATCGGCCGCACCCAGGAGGCCATGTGCCTCTGTGCCGAACACGACCTCGAGTGTTACGTCGATGGGATGGGGAAACGAGTGACGGAACTGTTTTTGCGCCCTCGAAATCGGGGGTTTCTTCGTGACCCAGCTGTGCTCCGGCGGGCCAAAGGAAACGCCCGCTTCGTCGACGGCCGGGACGGCCAGCGCAAACGGATCGCCGCCCAGAACACGGTCATCATCACCACGAGTGGGATGCTCCACGGCGGCCCGGCGATGACGTACGTCCCCGAAATTCGGACTCACCCGGTGAACAAGATCGCCTTCACTGGCTATCAGGTCGAGGGCACCCCTGGCCGGGACCTCATCGACACCGGGAGTGCCGAAATCGACGGGCGGGTCATGCCGGTGAGCGCCCAGGTCGAACGCTACGATTTCTCTGCACACGCCGACCGGAACGGACTGTACTCGTTTCTCGAGCCATACCGCGAAGCGAGCCAGGTACTGGTAAACCATGGTGACGACTGCGAACGGTTTGCAGCCTCGCTCGAGGACGATGGGTACGATGCGAGTGCGCCGGCGCTCGGGGACCGACTCACTGTTTCGGGAGACTGAGACGCACCGCATCGATACGTGAGGGCCATCGAGACTCGCGTGTCAATCACTCCCCGTTCGGAACGGACCATCGGTGAGCCAAAGGGCGTTCTCGAGGACAGTACGTTCCACCGCCCACGAAGTACATATCAGGTTGAATGTCGTCTTCTCACCCCACGTACTGGCCACGACAGTAACGACTTTGGGCCCCTGTTTGATGCCGCTCGAGTGCGTACGTTCATCGTATGGTTCCACTCGACACACGCCGACGACAATCACCGAGTGCCGAGCGATGAGCCGCGTCCTCGTCTGCTATGGCTCGAGCGAAGGGCACACAGCGATGATCGCCAGGCGGATCGGTGACATACTAGCCGACATCGGCCACGATCCCCTCGTGATCAGTACGAAACATCCACCACCGGATATCGACCTGCGACGGTACGATGGAGTTATGGTTGCTGCATCCGTCCACCGTGGCCGCCATCAGCAACACACCGTCTCTTTCGTCCGTCGACACGTCGATCGGTTCAACGCGATTCCATCAGCCTTCGTCTCAGTCAGCCTCACTGCGGCCGTTGACCGCCACGATTCCCAGCATACGGCCGATGAGTACGTCCAGACGTTTCTGACCGAAACCGGCTGGGAGCCCACGCGGACCCACATCGTCGGGGGTGCACTGAAATATCGTCAGTACGGGCGCCTCCTCGGGTTCATTATGCGCCGCCTCGCCTCGTCCGTTGGACTCTCGACGGACACCTCCCGAGACCACGAGTACACCGACTGGACCGCCCTCGAGGCCTTTACCCGGGAGTTTGCCGGGTTCATCGAACAGGAACCGACGTCACCCTCGAGTGGATGACACCGTGACCTGGTATTTTGCCGCTGGTCGACGTACCATCGGTATGGATCGTTCGTCCAGTCCCGATGCGGTTCCAGATCTCGACCTCACCGAGTCCGAACAGGCCGCGCTCCACGACCTCCAACTCGGCATCGAACACGTCTATCGCGCCTACGGCGCCCTCCTCGAGTACCACCACGAACTCGGCGGGGCGATGGATCGGGTGGCCGACGCCGAAACGGCACTCAGAGACGCTGGCCACGAAGAGTGGGCGAACGCGCTTCGCGATGAACACCTTCCCTCCGGCGCGATCGACGACCGATGGACCTACGAGCTCGTCGATGCGTTCGCCGCTGGCTTTCTTCCCGCGATCACCGACTTCGAGCAAGCGGTTCGTGACGACCTCGCCGCAGGCGTTCCTCACGTTACGGAGCGAGAGCAACAACGGCGCTGGCGAGAACGGGCTCAAGGCTGGGACCAAGACTAAAACTAGCGCCCATTAGAGACGCAAGTCTGTCGGATCGTCAGGTTCGTTGCCGTCTAGTGATCCTTCGACGTCGTTCGAAACTGTATCTTCACTCTCGGCCTCGGTCCTCTTTGAGGACTCCTCATCATTGTAGGAGATGGTCCCCTCTTCGTTCTCACGATCTGACTGGTCAGCTTCGAGGGTGCTGTCTGCTGAGGATCGGCCGTCCGCATTTTCATCCTCTGTAACCGTTCTCTCAGATGAACCCGAGGTCACTCCACTCTCGTCATCCTCCCCACTTATCGATTCATCGACACCGGTCTCGAGAACCTCGTCGTCGTTGCTCTTGGCTGTCGACTCGTCACTTGCAACCGATGATGAGCTTTCCGGTGGCGCCGGTGGCTCGAACCAGTAGACGAGGTCATCAGTGAGAACCAAATACCGACCATCGGAGCGATCACGGAGAATCGGTGCCTCAAGGTCGATCCCAAGCTGTACCAAGCCCTCGAGTGAGTCCACGGGGGCTAGATCACGGGTGTGGACTATTTCGGGTAGCGCCGTCGTCGTCACCAGTTCGCCGTACTCCTTGCGATGGGACTGATACGTTTGCCAGGCCCGCTGGCCTTCCGAAAGCCGATATCGGTCTCGCGGGATGGCGATCATTGCCCCCAACATTCCGAGCCCCAATAGTACGAGTATCGGTCCGCCGACAGTTCGTTCGGGCCCGTAGCTCACTGTCTCGGTCATGGGCTCGGTATCCTGAAACTCCTCTCCCATCGATGACGGCGTTTCGATACTGTACGTGCCACCGTCTCGTTCAATTGGGAGCCGTTCACTGTTCGATTCACTCCGATGAATTCCGTTGATCGTTCCCTCCACCTCGTATTCAACGAGTACGAAGACATCTCGGTCACCAGGTGACGCCCCAAGTTCGTCCTCGATGACGTCGATTCGCTCATGAACACTCGAGACGTTCACCGTGAACGTTGCTTCGACCGCTTCTCCAGGTTCGAGTCCGGTGACTGCCTCCTGGTCTAGCCGTTCACGCTCCCGCCAGTAGACGGTTTCCTCACCTGTCTCGTCATCTTCGTCGACTGCCTGCCAGATCAGGGAGGTAGATACGTTACCCGTGACATCCTCCGCCGTCGACGCCTCATACCCGGTGGTGACCGTGCCCTCAAGCGTTGGTGAGACCTGTTCGTAATAGACCGGTTCGTTCTCGAGTTCAGTCCCGGCTTCGTGAACGGCCGTGTCTTCGACGACGGTCGCTCCGTGGCTCACGTTGCCTGTCGTCGCCCAGCTTCCTACAGGTTGTTCGGTCGTCGTCTGTGCAGGGTCGACGTAGGTCCCGTAGGTGATCCAGGCTCCTGCGAGGACGGCGATGACACAGCAGACGATGATGATCCAGCGGTACTCATCAAACACCAGTTGTCGAAAGGTCATGCCTCCCCTCCCATGACTGTCGGACGTCTGTTAATTGGAAGCAGAAGTAGTGTCTGGGTAATTCTGTCCACCGTGGCAATCTGTATCTGGCTTCCGTATTGATCTCTCATCTGGTGTGTACCTCCTTGGCCGTCTGTTGGCGCTGGGTCAGTCGTTTCCGTCGAGTGCGGACGTCTTCTTCGCCGATCACGAATCGGCCGATAACGTACGTCGTAGTGCCGATAAGTACGAGTATCGTCGTGAGCGGCACCCACGGATGGAGTTGGTAAAGGGTGTCGATTACGGGCAGTGGCAACACGTGTAAATACCGATACTCAGTCGCATGCATCGGGTAATACCCCGTCTCATCGGGGGC
>PUKM01000184.1 GCA_003552325.1 Natrialbaceae archaeon
TTCGACCTTCACTCACCGGTTGGTGTCTCCCCGGACGAATCCCCGAGTCCCGACGAAATCGCGGACACCATCGAACTCGTCAACGAGGAAGGGATCGACACTATTCTCTACGATCCGTTCGAAGCACCCGACGGAGACGTTCCACCGCTCGCCGAAACGATCGTCGAGGACAGCGATGCGACCGAAACGGCTCCACTGACGCCGGCAGAAGGAACGATGCCAGAGTGGAGCGATAACGACTGGGGCTGGGTCGAACAGATGGAAGAGATCACCCTGCCGTCACTCCGACAAGCCCTGCAGGCGGAGGAACCGTGAGCCAGATCGAAAGTGCAAGAACTAACACGTTCGATGACGGAGACAGGACAGTGACGCCAGCGGTCGACATTCGAGACGTTTCGTTCGCCTATGGGGACGCCCCGGTCGTCAAAGACGTCACACTGACGGTCGAACGTGGTGAATTCCTCGGCCTGATCGGCCCGAACGGCTCCGGAAAAACCACCCTGTTACACCTGATGCTCGGCTTACTCGAGCCGGATTCCGGTTCGATCGACCTCTTTGGCGAGCCAGTTTCGTCCTTCGAGGCGGGCAGCCGTATCGGCTATGTCTCTCAACAGTCGACCAACCGCGGCGGCTCGATGCCCGTCACCGTCCGCGAGAGCGTAACCATGGGCCGGTTCGCCCACGCGGGCCACGCCCGACTGACCGACGAGGACACGACCATCGTCGAATCAGCCCTCGAGACCGTGGGCATTACCGATCTCGGTGACCGGCTGCTCAACGAACTCTCGGGTGGGCAACGCCAGCGGGCGTACATCGCTCGAGCGCTCGCTTCTGAAGCCGATCTGCTGGCGCTCGACGAGCCAACCGTTGGCGTGGACGCCGAGTCTCGCGACTCGTTTTACCGACTGCTCGATTCGCTCAACGATGACGGCATTACGATCATCCTCATCGAACACGACATCGGTGTCGTCACGGATCGAGCCTCCCGCATCGCCTGTATCAATACGGAACTGTTCCACCACGGCGACACGGAATCGTTCGTCGAGAGCGACGCCCTCGCCGAAGCCTACGGGGCGACCGGACAGGTCGTCCACCACGATCACTGACCATGCCGGAAACGATCGATACCGCTGGTGAGACGGACACCAACTCGAGCATCGACCGGCGTCTCGCCGTCGAAATGGTCGGGCTGGTCCTCACGGGTGCCGTGACGGCGGTAATGTTGACGTTCATCGCACTCAACTGGCTCCAGGCGTATCCCGTAGTGGGTGAGTGGTATGATCAGTTCATGATCGCCGGGCAGTGGATGGACTACTACCTCGGGACGAACGTCTTCCAGTGGTCGTTCATGTGGCAACAGATGGCGACGGGCGTGCTGATCGGCACCGTCGCCCCCTTGATCGGGACGTTTCTGGTTCACCGAGAGATGGCCCTGATCGGTGAAACGCTCGCCCACACCGCGTTCGCCGGCGTGGCGATCGGATTCGCGGCTGGCTCGCTCGTGGGTGGCATTGGGACGCCGCTGTATGCGGCACTGATCGTCAGTATCTTCGGAGCGATCGGCGTGCAGTGGCTGGCCGAGCGGACGAACACCTATGGCGACGTGCCAATCGCGATCATGCTCACCGGAAGTTTCGCCGTCGGGACGCTCATCATTAGCTGGGGCCGTGGCCAACGCGGCATCAGTATCGAGGAGTACCTCTTCGGTGATCTCTCCATCGTGGGGGCCGAAAGTGCCCGCATGATGGCCGTGTTGAGTATTGTCGTCGTGGCCATCGTCCTTTATACTTACAAACAACTGTTGTTCATTACCTTCGACGAACAGGCAGCCAGAGTCGCCCGCTTGAACGTCAACGCCTACAACACGTTGTTGATCGTCATGACCGCCGTGGTCGTCGTCGGCTCGATGCAGGTTCTCGGCGTGATTCTCGTGGCTGGCATGCTCGTTATTCCCGTCGCCGCGGCCTCACAGATCTCACGTGGGTTCCGCGAGACGATCTACCTCTCGATCATCTTCGGCCAACTCTCGATCGCCGGTGGACTCGCCTTGGCGATCTCACAGAGTCTCCCCTCGGGCGGCTCGATCATCGTCGTGGCGATCGCGATCTACCTGCTCACGATCGCCGCCTCGAGCAGGCAGGTGATGGCGATTTCGACGCACTGATCTAATCGTCGAGACAACTGGGGGCACTGGGATGCGTCACCAGTTCGCTTTCGCTCACTCCTACCTGTCGGGAACGCGTAAACAGACTTAACTCGGTAGCGAGTGACCGTTTTACCGATGGGAAGGTTACGTGAACTCTTTGCACCAGCGACCGTCGCCGTCGTCGGGGCAACCGATCGTGAAGGCGCAGTCGGTCGGGCCATCCTCGAGAACCTACAGGCGGATTTCGACGGGGAGATCATCCCGATCAACCCCAATCGCGAATCCGTCCTCGGGGAGACCTGTTACCCTGATGTCGAGAGTGCACCGGATGTCGATCTGTCGGTTATAGTCGTCCCGCCGCCGATCGTTCTCGAAGCGATTCGCGAGAGCGCTACGGCCGGCGTGAAAAACGTCGTCGTGATCACCGCTGGCTTCGCTGAAACCGGGGGTGACGGGGCTGCGCGCGAGCGCGAACTCGAGGCACTCGCTGCGGAGTACGACCTGAATCTGGTCGGTCCGAACAGCCTCGGCACGATGAACACCCGAAACGGCATGAACGCGACGTTCGGCCCTGAAAACGCGCTCGAGGGCGGCGTCTCGTTCATGAGTCAGTCGGGGGCGTTCATCACGGCCGTCCTCGATTGGGCCAACGAACAGGGCATCGGGTTCCGAGACGTCGTCTCCCTCGGGAACAAAACCGTGCTCGATGAGACCGATTTCGTCGAGGAGTGGGGGTCAGACCCCGAGACGGACGTGATCATCGGCTACCTCGAGGGAATCGATCGCGGTGACCGCTTCGTCGAGACCGCCCGAGAGGTGAGCAAGGAGACCCCGATCGTATTGGTTAAATCCGGCCGCACCGACGCCGGAGCACAGGCCGCCTCCTCACACACCGGCGCAATCGCCGGGAGTGAAGCCGCCTACGAAACCGGCCTCGAGCAAGCAGGGGTCCTGCGCGCTCGATCCGTTCAGGAACTGTTCGACTGGGCTCGAGCCCTCTCCGGACTGCCAATGCCCAAGTCCGAGGGCGTTGCCGTCGTGACGAACGCGGGCGGTCCCGGCGTGTTGACCACGGACGCCGTCGGCGATGCGGATCTCGAAATGGCGTCGTTCACCGACGAAACCATCGAGGCGCTCGGTGAATCCATGCCCGACGAGGCAAACATCTACAACCCGATCGACGTGATCGGCGATGCCGACATCACTCGGTTCGAAAAGGCGCTCGACATCGCCCTCTCCGATCCAAACGTCGGCAGTGCCGTCGTGGTGAGCGCCCCGACGGCCGTCCTCGAGTACGATCGGCTGGCAGAAGTCGTCATCGAGCAACGAGAACGCCACCAGAAACCGGTCGTGACCAGTCTGATGGGCGGGTCACGCTCACGGGCGGCCGAAGACGTACTCCGGGACTTCGGCATCCCCAACTACTTCGATCCCGCACGGGCCGTCTCCGGGCTCAACGCCCTGGCAAAATACCGGTCGATCACCGACCAGACGACGGCCGACCCGACCACGTTCGACGTCGACCGCGACCGTGCCCGAGAGATCCTCGAGACGGCGCGCGATCGGACGGGCAACCGTCTCGGCGTCGAAGCGATGGAACTGCTCGAGGCCTACGGCATCCCAACGCCGAGCGGCGAGATCGTCGACGATCCAGCCGATGCCGAAACCGTCGCTGCTGACATCGACGGCGACGTCGTCCTCAAGATCGTCAGCCCCGATATTTCACACAAATCCGACATCGGCGGCGTCCGGGTCGGGGTGAGCGACGAGGACGTGTACGACGCCTACGAGGACGTCGTGGCTAAGGCTCGGAACTACCAGCCGGATGCGACGATTCTCGGCGTCCAGGTCCAGGAAATGCTCGACCTCGAGGGGTCGACCGAGACCATTATCGGGATGAACCGGGACCCACAGTTCGGCCCGCTGATCCTCTTCGGACTCGGTGGCATCTTCGTCGAGATACTCGAGGATACCTCACTGCGAGTGGCGCCGATCAGCGAATCCGATGCCCAGGAGATGGTTGACGACATCACCGCCGCACCCCTGCTTCGGGGCGCACGGGGACGAGAGCCAGCAGATATCGACGCAATCGTCGAGTCACTGCAGCGCCTCTCACAACTCGTGACGGACTTCCCGGCGATCCTCGAACTCGACGTCAACCCACTGGTCGTCGGGCCAGACGGTGCACAGGCAATCGACCTCAGACTGACTGTAGACACGGAGGAGCTATGAGCGACACACCACCAACTGATGATGGCGAACCGACTACCGAGCACCCAACCGACGGCGGTAATGAGCGTCCGATCCTGATCGCCTCCCTCACTGAGAGCATCGGGAAAACGGCGATCACCCTCGCACTTGCCAGCCAAGCGGCCGAGGACGGCGTCGACGTCGGCTACATGAAGCCGAAGGGAACGCGGCTGCAAAGTCGCGTCGGCAAGACCCTCGATGAGGACCCCATGCTTGCCAAGGAACTGCTCGGTATCGACGCCGAAATGCACGACCTCGAACCTGTCGTCTACTCCCCAACCTTCATCGAGCAGGCGATTCGAGGCCGAGAAAACCCCGCGGACCTGCGCGACCGTGTGAGCGAAGCCTACGAAACGCTGGCAGCAGACGCCGAGTTGCTCTACCTCGAGGGTGGTGGCCGGTACGATCAGGGCGGGATCGTGGAGCTGACAGACGCCGACATCGCCGAACTCCTCGACGCACGCGTCGTCCTCGTGTCTCCATACGTCACACCCGGCGACGTCGACGACGTGTTGGCCGCGGCTGATGCCCTCGGTGATCGCCTCGAGGGCGTCCTGTTCAACGCCGTCGCCGACGCCCGTCGCGACCAGCTCGAGACCGAAATCGCCCCGTTCCTCGAAGGCCGAGGCATTCCGGTCCACGGGGTCTTACCCCGCGAACAGACCCTGGCAGGCGTCACCGTCGAGGGACTGGTCGACGAACTCGGCGGCCAGCTTTTGGTCGAGGAAGGAACCGATGCCTACATCGAACGGTTCGCCGTGGGGGCCATGGGTGCCGACAGCGCCCTCCGGCACTTCCGGCGGACGAAAAACGCCGCCGTCATCACGGGCGGCGACCGGGCCGATATTCACGCCGCCGCCCTCGAGGCATCCGGTGTCAACTGCCTGATCCTGACGGGGGGCCACCGGCCATCCGGCGCGATTCTCGGCCAGGCCGCACAGAAAGGCGTTCCTGTCATCGCCGTGCAGACGGACACGTTGGCGACGGTCGAACGTGCCGAAGAGGTCGTCCGCAGTGGCCGCACTCGAGACAGCGAGACCGTCGAGGTCATGCACTCGTTGCTCACCGATCACGCCGACCTCTCGTCACTCCGCTAACCGGCCTGCCCCTTTCGGCAGGGTTTTTAGCTCACTCGCTCATGTGAGCCACGTGTTTCGTCGATCGGACCTCGAGGTGACGCCACTCGCGGCACTGGGGCTTGCCGTCTTCGCCGCGAGCACGAGTGCGATTTTGGTCCGGTGGAGTCACGCACCGAGTTCCGTCGCCGCGTTTTACCGCGTGCTCTTCACCACTGCACTCGTCGCACCGATCGCCCTCTTTTCGTACCGCGAGGAGTTCGCCCGACTGGGTGCTCGAGACCTGATCGGTGCCGGCGTCGCAGGTGTCGCCCTCGCCGTCCACTTCGCCGCCTGGTTCGAGAGCTTGAATTACACGAGCGTGGCTGCAAGTGTGACGCTGGTGCAGACACAGCCCCTGTTCGTTGCCATCGGTGCCGCGCTGTTCTTACACGAGCGGGTCACCCGTCGAACCGTCGTCGGGATCGTCGTCGCCATCGGCGGGGCTGGACTCATGTCCCTCGGGACGGCTGGGGAGGCCCCCGTCGCTGAGGCAACGCTCTACGGGAACAGCCTGGCTATCCTCGGTGCCATCACCGTCGCAGGCTACGTCCTCGCCGGCCGGTCCATCCGCCAACGCGTCTCGCTCTTTCCGTACGTCACAGTGGTGTACACGGCCTGTGCACTCGCCCTGTGT
This sequence comes from Natrialbaceae archaeon, assembly GCA_003552325.1. Lineage (GTDB taxonomy): Archaea > Halobacteriota > Halobacteria > Halobacteriales > Natrialbaceae > Natronosalvus. Next base: position 6,149 of record PUKM01000184.1, read on the forward strand.
TTGCTCGTCGCCGTACAGGGGCACGATTTCGTCGCCTATCCAGCCCGCGAATGGGTGCTCTTTTTCGCGATGGCACTCGGGCCAGGGATTCTCGGGCACACGATCATCAACTGGGTGCTCGAGCACCTCGAGTCGGTCGTCGTCAGCGTCGCCTGGCTTGGTGAGCCGATCGGATCGACGGCCCTCGCGTTCGTCTTGCTCACAGAGGTCCCGGATGTGGTGACGGTCGTCGGCGGACTGATCGTTCTCTCAGGTATCGCCTGGACCGTCTACGAGCGTTGATCGGTCTCGAGTAGCCCCAAGCGTGCTGTGTATACTGCCGGAAAGAACCGGCTATTCTGGAGTGGAGAGACACATTTAACAATACCGGATAGAAACGTCGTGTACATGGAATCAGGGGGAGGGGATGTCAATGAGGGCTTCGAGGTCCCCGTTAGTGTGGCCGTTGTCGAAGCCATAGCGGCAGCTGAGGGTGTCTCTGCGGACCAGATCTGTCCCCCTGCGTATCCGCCGCTTTACGTGGCTATCGATCCACAAGCGCTCGACGCTCTCTTCGAGCGTGACCGGATTCGCACCCGAACTGGACAGATCGAAGTGACCTTCCAGTACGCCGGCTATCACGTGACCGTCGATCAGGACGGGCGTGTGTCAGCGTTGCCGGTCGAATCCGAGTGAATCCGTGATACTGTATCACTCCTCGAGGGAACGGCACACATCGAGAGGGCGCGGCACGTGGCGTTTTTCGAGTCATCAATAGTGGGACTCGCACAGTCGAGTGGGACGGGAGAGGAGGGGCGACGTTCGTCGGCAACGATGCCTTAATGTACGAAGCGTCTGCCGTGCTTCATCCACACGCAATGGCAGTCAGCCGTCCTGGAGCGTCGCCGCAGCGACCATACCGCCGGGTCAAGCACTCGACGCTATCGTCGTCGCCCAGGAGTTACCGCCCGAGGTGTCGATGACACAGTTGGTATACACCCAGCAGGGAAAGCGAGAGAGCGAAGCGAGCCAAACCGAACAGTACGTCTTCGATACTCGCCCCCGTATCAGAGACGCACTTGACCAGATCCCGGACTGAGGACTCACTCGAAACGGTTCGGGTGACCGGAGATCATATCTTAAAAAGGGGTGGATCAGACGCCAAACAGGTCGTCGACAGCGGCTTCAGCCGCTTCGACTGCTTGCTCAGTGACTGTCTCCGGGGACCGCCCGTCGTCGGTCTCCTCCGAGACGTTGAGGTAGACGTCGACCTCGAGGATTCCGTCCTCGAAGATGACGGTCACGTCGTAATCACGAACGGCGGACTGCTTGTATGCCGAAAACAGGACGCCTTCGGCCGCCTCGCTCGCGGTCTGCACGACGGTTTCGGCAGACGGATCAGTGGCCTCAGTTCCCATCTATGCGCCGCCGGCACCGGGACCGCCTGGACCAGCTGGGCCGCCCATGCCACCGCCGAGGAGGTTCTGGAGGTCCTCCTGGAGGCTCTCGAACTGGGACTGGACGCGGTCTTCCTGTTTCTCGAGCGTTTCGAGGCGGATCTCGAGGGTGCTCACTTTGTCTTCGAGCTGGTCTTGGGCCTCGTCGTACTCCGTTTGGACAAAAAGCTCGCCAACCTGACGGTACATCGTGGTATCGTCGTCGACGTCTTCGAGTTCCTCGAGGGCGGCTTCGGCGTCGGTCAACGAGGATTCGGCTTCCTGTTTCTGGACGGCGACCGTCTGGGCCGTCTCCTGGAGGTCCTGCAGTTGTTCGATTTTCTCCTGTGCCTCCGGGGGCAGATTTCCTTGCATACCTGCACCTATCCCTCCGGACTGATAAAGCCAAGCTTTGTGGTTCACTGGAACGCGGTCCGCTCAGCGGTCCTCGAGCACCCGACGTGGCACCAACGCGCCAATCGTTCGCTCCTCCTTCGACGTAGCCACGATGAACGTCACCGCCCCGACGGTCACTTTTCGTCCGCGGTCGAGGGCCTCCCGCTCGGTGGTGGCAGTCGTGTGTACGTGTTCGGACCAGCCACCGGCGAGTGTCGTCGTGCCGGGCGGATACGATCGGACTGACACCGTCTCCCCCCGGCGTCGTCCCGTCGTCGGGAGCCACCAGCGAAAGCCAACGAGCGCGAGATAGACGGCTCCCATCGGGAGGAGGTAGCCAAAGGCAGAGGTCCCGGTCGTGATCATCAACGCGAACCCACCCGCGTGTATCACCGCCCCGGCCAGTGCACTGGCAACGAGCCACGGGAGTGACGCATGCTCGAGGACGGATCGTGACGGATCGGTCGGTTCCGGGAGGCGAAGACTGGCGACGGTCCGTCCAACCCGCGTCTCACGAAGCAGCCACAGACCACCGGCGACGATGCCGATGGTGAGTACGCTCCCGAGCACCCAGGTGATAGTCGAGAGGGTCGTCGTCACCTCACCAGCCAGGGCGGACTCGAGGCCGATGAGGACACTCCCAGCCACGATTACGACGAGAAGCCCACCGGACATTCCCCAGGTCGTGGCGAGCCACCAGCCAAGCACCCGGGTGTTCGATGGGGTCAACTGCCACTCGTCGTCAAGCAGGTCAGCCTCGGTTACCTGACGGCCGCTGAGTGTATCCTGGTCACTCATTGAAGTGGTGGTCGAGATACCCCCGACGTCGACCAATAGCTGCCGATTGCTCGGCAACGTCGACGAGCGTACACCAGGTGTTACAGGCCGCCCGTAATGCAGTGAGATCGGTCGCCTGAATACCGAGCGTCAGGTGACGACCGTCCCGTTCGAGCGTCGTGCGTGAGCGGTCGTCCTCGAGCGCCGCCGTTTCGAGGGCGACTGCCTCCTCGACGAGACGCGCGACTCGTGGGGACGGGTACGCAAACTCGAGGGTAACGTCGTGAGAAAACACCGGAGCGTCAGTCGACGGAGACGGTTTTGACGTCACGACTGCGTTCTTTCAGCAGGACTCGGTGACCGCAGTAGGGACAGCGGACGCCCCCGTACTCGTCCAGTTGTACGTCACGTTTGCATCGGGAGCACTTGTAGCTCATATGTGGATGTTGATGACTGGACCTGTCAATCTACCGGTCCAGTTGGTGTGGTTAGTCGCTCTCTTCGGTTTCGCCGAGGGCGGCTCGGATGGATCGGCGGGCGGTCTCACCGGCTGGCGTCTGCGGTCGGTAGGCACCGCCGGTGAAAATCTCGCCGGTCTCCTCGTTTTTCCAGATACCCGTACCGACACGCGTGACGTCATCGCCATCGACTTTCGACGATCGCATGTCGTGTTCGATCTCGGTCACCCGGCGGCGGGCGACGCGTCCGTACCGTGCGCCGAAGCGGCCGGCACTGCCGACACGCCCTCGCTGTTTTTCGGCCATAATATCAGTCCCTATCCCCGGCGTTCTGATAAAGGTGTTGAGTTGGCGCCGCCCTCACTCGCCCCGAAAGCCGGCGTCTTCCAGACTCTCGTTGAGGTCAGCTCGAATCACTTCGCCGAGTTCCCGGTCACGAGCCGTCGTGACGATCCGGTTTTCTTGCACACTCGAGCCATCGCGCAGGAGCATACGGACGTTGCCACCCTGGTCGGCTCGTGTGACCTTCGCTCGCAGGCCGGATTGCGAACCAGTTCCCCCGGCATCGATCGGGCCGGGAATCACTTTCTTCACGTGGGGGTGGCCGGCTACGGTCTGGATGGCAGCGAGTCCCGTTCGCCCGCCGATGAGGGTCGAGTGGCTCCCCCCGATTTTGTCAGCGGGTGCGGTCTCGACGACGTCCAGTGCCGGTTGCCCACCGCGCTCGAGGACGGCCTCGACGGGATCGTGTTCCTCTGCAGCGATCCGAAAAAACTCATAATGGGTGTCGGCACGAACGGCCTGAATCACGGTTCGGTCCCCCGTTGCGTAGACCTCCGCTGGGCGTTTCCGCCGGAGTTCGTCACCGATCAAGCCGGCGTAATTTCGCAGTTCGATGACTCCCTCGTCACCCGTTTCGGGCGCAGTCGTGATCGTGGTCTTCCCACAGACCGATTCATCGACGAGCATCGTCAGCGTGGTGCGGTCGCGTGCGGCCTCGAGCACCACCGCCTCAGTGTTTGACTCCCGACAGATCAGACAGAAGTCTCCGGGTTTCTCGAGCGGTGAGCCACACTGACGACACGCCATGACGTGATGTTGTTGGCCCTCGAGTATAACAGCGGTGTTTCCGAAGAGCGCTGTCGGGGTGTGGGTGTCTGGGTCAGGCACTGGGTGTGGGGAAATACAGAGAAACACGCCCAATGCCTGTCCCAGGGGATTCGAGACTACCCCAGGTGCAGTGGGTTCGTCTGCAGATATTCTCGCATTACAACCGTCGCGTAGGAGCCTTTCGGGAGCGAAAAGCGAAACGTCAGTTCGTCGGTATCGATCTCGAGCGGCGTCCGAACCAGGATCGCCCGGCGAGTGCCGGTCGAGTTGTACTCGCCCTCGAGGTCGAAATCCGATCCCTCGAGATCGAGCTCCTCGAGCACCGCTCGTTCGATGGCCCCCTGTTCCCCGTCAGCGAGCGTCGTTTCGGTGCCGACGAGCGGGGCCGTGACGAACGCTCGGCCCCGTTCGCAGTGACGACGCACCGACTGGACGCGACGCTCGTCGACGGTTTGCAGCCGATCGGTGTCCGGAAGTTCGAGGTTCTCGGGGGCGTCTCGGTCGGCAAAACACACCACGTCACCTGCGACCGGCCGATCGAATGGAAGTCCTTGCTCGAGACGACGGCTCAGTATCCGATTGAAGACGAACGATTGGGCTGCGTGGACGAAGAGCCGTCTGAGGTTCGATGGGAGTCGCTCGAGAGCACGCTGAAACGCTGCCGGGCCAGTAGGACCATCGTGCTCGGCGAGGGCGTGGAGCATCGACCGTTCGTACTGCAACCGGTGGGGAAATCGGTCCAGCGCCTCGGACCAGTCGTGGGTCTCCTCGACGAAGGCCCGGGCTTCCTGTGTGTCTTCGGGCTCGTGTTCACTCGGGCGTCCCAGATAGGCCATGACGGCCGCCTCCCACTCATCGCGAACGATCTCGAGGCCCACTTCGTGGGTGATGGGACGCTGGCTCCCGAACCGTTGCTGGCCGAAGAAGTTGAGGACCCCAACGTGTGCCTCGATCGACCCACGCTGTACGACAGGGTCAGTCTGTGCTGTCAACGCAGCCAACTCAGCGGTTATCGACGCCAGTCGATCCTCGATCGTTCTTCTCTCGGTTACGTCCGGGGAGTCGACGGCAATCTCGAACGCGTTGCCAGCCAGGTCGCCAAACTCGAGGGCACGTCCCGACCGTCCCAGGACCTCGACCGTCGTCCGGTTGAGCGTGGGGAGTGCATCCGGGTCGATCCCATAGACCGAAAACAGCTGGGTGGTAATGGCGTGTTTGTCCTTCGTTCCCGCCCACGAGACACGTTCGCGTGAGACGCCTAATTGGTTCGACAGCTCGCGCGCGAAGTCGTTCGTATCCCATCCCTCGAGTGTCGCTCGGAAGACCAGATGCGGGTACGCGTCCGGTGAGGCATCGACCGGTTTGGTTTCGAACCGCTCGAGTTCCCGGACCCGAAAGTCGTCAGCATCGGCGCGAACGGTCCCCCCAATTCCGGGGCTTTCGGCGACGTAGTGTTCGATACCGACAGCGCGCTCGATGGGATGGGCGTCTCGCATTCAAGCAGAGGTCCGTGCCGGGCGCTCATAGGACCAGCGGTTCGATGCGGGGGTGGTCAACCGACTCATTGATACGTTTCGAGAGAACACACAGTCATAGGAACCAACTAGAGAGCGATTCGGGAGAGAAAAGAGTAATCAATGACCGACGACCGAGACGACCGGCGACCGATAACGGGCCGCTCCCTTCCGGATATTCTTTCACTGACAAAATCATGAGTCAGGATGGCGACACCCTCGAGCGAACACACGTCCTCTGTGTGAGTGGTGATCGTCAGACGCGTGCCTTGCTCACGAGATCCCTGGCTGAGGGTGCAGTGAGTGTTGCGATCACGACCTCGTACGCGGACGCCATCGACCGTCTCGAGTACGACGAAATCGACAGCGTCGTGGTCGACACCGACACGATCTGGAACGCGTCCCGATTACTCGAGCGCCTCCATCACGAGTGGCCAGGAACGCCCGCGTTCGTCTATGGGGAGGAAAAACAAGCACAGAGACTCTCCGGTGAAGCGCCGGGGCACGTCACCGTCGTTGAGGATCCGGATCGGCTACCGTCGCTGGTCGAGAGACAAGTCGAAGCCAGACCAGTTATCCCACTCGAGACGGTCGTCAATCAGGTCAAACGCCGCCTGGCAGACGCTAGATCTGCCGGTGAAATCGAACGGGCGGTTCGCGAAGGCTTCAGTGGTGAAGGTGCGTACGCGTTCGCCTGGCTCGGCGAGTACGATCCGGGCGAACGTGAAATCATCCCCTGGGTCACAGACCGTTCCGCTGTCGACTGGCCGATTCACCGCTCGTTTTCTATCGGTGGTGGTGACCACCCCTTGCTCGAGCGAGCCCTCAAAACAGGCGACAGCCAGGTCGTTTCCCCGCTCGAGGACTGCGTCGACGATGTGCCCCTCGGTGAGACCGCACTCGAACGGGGTGTCCATACGGTCTCGGTGTCCTTGTTAGAAACCGACGAGGAGCGCTACGGTGTATTCGTCCTGTACGCACGCCACGAACTCTCCGAGAGTGAACAGACGGCCATCGCATCGGTCACTGACACCACGTCCTATGCACTCGAATCAGTCTCGATCCGTGGGCAAGTTAGTCAACTGTCACAGTCGCTGAACCGGTACGAGCGGTTAGTCGAAGCAGCCGACGATGGGATGTACGTCGTCGACAGCGAGGGTCATTTCACAACCGTCAACGATGCGCTCCTCGAGATGACGGAATACAGTCGGGAAGGGGTCCTCGGTGAACACTACACGTTGCTGTTCGACCACGGGGCATCGAGACCGTCGATCACCGCTGTGGAGGCATCGACGACGTTCGAAACGCAACTCGAGACGAAGTCCGGCGAACGGATTCCGTGTGAAACACAGGCCGCGGCAGTGACGGACGACGTGGGGGACGCCAACAAAACCGTGGGAGTCGTTCGCGACATCACGGACCGAAAACGTCGGGAGCGACAACTGCGAGAACAGAACGAACGACTCGACGCCTTCGCACAAATCGTCAGTCACGACCTCAGAAATCCGCTGGGTGTTGCACAGGGGTATCTCGAATTGGCAGTCGAATCAGGCGAGCACGCACACCTCGAGCAGGTCAGCGACGGCCTCGATCGGATGGAGACGATTATCGCCGACGTGTTGACGGTCGCTCGAGAAGGGGAGTGGGCAGGTGAACTCGAGACCGTCGACCTTCAGACCCTCGCGGAGACCGCGTGGGAGAACGTCGACGCGGCAAACGCGACGCTCGTGATCGAGGATTCCTGTCAGCTCGAAGCGGATAGATCCCCGGTGTTACGCCTCTTCGAGAACCTCTTTCGGAACGCCATCGAACACGGTCAGGTGGAGGGCGAGCCGCTGACGATTCGAGTCGGCGTGCTCAATGGATACACAGAATCTGGCCTCGGATCGGATCGGGCGGGGTTTTACGTCGCAGACGATGGTGAAGGGGTCCCACCGGGGCTCAGAGACGAGGTGTTCGACTCGGCGGTGTCCACGGGGACAGAAGGGATCGGACTCGGCTTGTGGGTCGTCCGCGAGGTCGCGCACGGACATGGCTGGTCAGTGTTGTTAACGGAGTCTGCGGATGGTGGGGCCCGGTTCGAGTTCGAACACGAGTGATGACTCAGTTTTCACTCTGGAGGTCTTCGAAGGCACCCACAAAGTCGTCGTGAGAGGACATACTGGAGACAGAGTCGTCCACGCGCTCTCGAAGTTCGGCAACGCGCACGGTCAGTTCCTGGTACTCTTCGTGATCCTCGAGTTCTCGATCGGGTTTTTCTGACTCGAGGAGGGCTTTTTTCGAGACGAGTGAGTAGTATTCCTGGATTTCGTGTTTGTACGCAGAGCGAGTGATGACCTCCTCGACCATGTCGAGCAGTTCATCCTTCGACACCGGTTTGACGAGATAGTCATCGAACCCCATTTCGATAATGTCGAAGTCAGGATCGACCGCGGTGACCATGACCACTCGGCAATCGTAGCCCTCTTCACGGATCTCCTGCAGGACCTCATCACCCGACAGTCCAGGCATCCGTCGATCCAGCAGGACGACCTCAACCGAGTCCGTCATTTGCTCGAGTGCTTCCTCACCGTTGTATGCGGTTGCCACTGGACGCTCGGCCCCGAGCCAGGCCGCAAAGAGATCGGCGAGGCGCGATTCGTCGTCCACGACGAGCACTTGCGGCTCGCTAGACACTGGTGGCCCCCTCCGTTTGGTCTGCGATAGTAGACACGCGTGAGATATGGAGACTCTGGGTGATAAATCTCGCGACCAGGTATTATTTTTCTGACATTTGTGGATGACCGGAATCACGATTGTTTACACACTCCACTGAGAAGGACTGGTATGGCTACGACATTCCACACGACAGGCGACCTCTGTCGGCACCTCGAGAAGCAATCGTTCGCACAGACACCGGCAATCGTCTGTAACGCACACATTACGGGTGCGAGCGTTGCACGAGCCCTCGCACGCAAAGGTGTACCAGTCATTGCCGTTGATCGGAACGGGAATGGGGTGGGATCCTACACCGACGCCGTCGTTGCGGCCGGTGCGATCACGTTTCCGCTCGACGACCTGGACGAATTCCAGGCGGATTTTGAACGCATCGCTGAGGCTCTCGAGCACGACCCGGTCGCGTTCGGCTGTATGGACGAGTGGGTACACGCGCTCGCCGACACCGAACCAGCAGGTGTACAGCTCCCGTTTGCCGACCAGGACGTGATCGATGCCGTGCTCGATAAACAATCGCTGTACGGCCTCGCCGAGGAACTCGAGGTCCCGTATCCGGAAACCTACCAGCTGTCGGCTTTCGACCCCGAGACGGCGACGACGCACCTCGAGTACCCCTTTGTGATCAAACCAGCGCGCAAACGCGAGTTCGAAGAACTCGTCGGGACCAACGTCATCGAGGTCACGAACGACGAGGAACTCGCCGCGATCGTCGACGAAGCCGAAGCCGCCGATGTCCGCATCATGGCCCAAGAGAAAGTTCCGATCGCGACGGGCGAAGACCGATCGTTCGCCTCGTACGTGAGCCCTGATGGCGAGAGTATGGGTGTAGTCGGTAACGCCCGCGTCAGGTACCCACAGTCGTACGGCACCTCGTGTGTCGTCGATACGGTTGCCGATCCGGAGCTCGAGGCATACGCCCGTCGAATCCTCGACGCAAGTGGCTACTACGGTATCAGTGAGGCCGAGTTCGTCTACGATACTGACCGAGGGACGTACGTCCTGCTCGACGTGAATACGAGGCCGTGGAAGTGGATCTCCATGCCAGTCGAGGCCGGTGTGAACTTACCGTACGCTGCCTATGCCGATACCGTCGGTCTCGAGCGTCCGGCACCAGACCCCGATTCTGCACGGTGGGTCTACCTTCGTGATTACCTGACGCTCCTCGCGACCGATCCGACGGCCCCCGATGTCCTCTCGAGGTCGGAGTGGTCGGCACTGGTGACCGGTGCGTTCGAATCGCAACAAGGTCTCACGACCGGAGTGTATCGTCCCTCTGACCCAGGTCCAGCCCTGCAGCTGCTCGAAA